>JAOAHJ010000029.1 GCA_026415295.1 Spirochaetota bacterium
ATTTCTTTTTCCTGATGAAAAAGCCAGTCTTAGTTTCCAAATGTGGGATTTAAAGTTTTAGGTAATCTCCTTAATAACTTGTTGATTACTGGTCTTAGTTTCCAAATGTGGGATTTAAAGCCATACTTGGCAGATACTTGTTTTAGGAACTTCCTAGTCTTAGTTTCCAAATGTGGGATTTAAAGTTATAAAGAATTCATATGATGAAATCTTAGCTAAGAAATTAGCTAAGAAAGAGAATGATTTGAAGTTTGTTTATAAAAATGATTAAAATTTTTTAAAGATGAAAAAAATAAAAACATTTTTTGATAAAAATATTAAAGATTTAAATAAATTTTTAATTATAGGTTCTGGATTTTTTGGTTTTAAAGCATTAAAAAGGCTTAGTGAAAAATACAATAATTCAGAATTTATTATTGTTGATAAATCTCAAGAAAAAATAGTTGATTTAAGAAGAAATATTGATATTAAAAAGAATAAAATTGAATTTATTGTTGAAGATGCATTGGAGTTTCTATCAAAATCTAATTTATCTGATAATTTATGGATAATACCAGCAGTTCCTTTTCATTTAGCATATGAATTTTTACTTAAGAATCTTTCATCAAGAAATATAAATTTCAAATTAAAAATTAATTATAAAGATATATTAAATATTTTACCTAATTACCTTAAGATTATTGAAAGAAATAATAATATTTATTTAAGCATAGCAGACTTTATTTGTCCAGATGATTGTCCAGAACCAACTCAAAAATGTTATTATACTGGTAAAACTAGAGTAGGTAATTTATATGAAATAATTAATAAATCAATTCCAGAAAAATATTATGCAATAATATACAGAAGTTTTCAATTAGCACCTGGAGTTGGGGGTTATCCACTATCTAACTTTTATAGTGGATTTAATTTTTTGATGGATTTGAGGTTAGAAAAAGAAGATGAAAAAAATATTATCATTGGAACTGCTTGTAGGTGTCACGGTGTATTAAGTTTTCTTAATTTAACTTAAATTTAATATTTGAAAAATTAATATTAATATACTAAGATTAATTTATACTGTTAAAAAATATTAAATTTTAATAAGGAGTTATTATGTTAATTTATTCTTTTATTTTATGGATTCTTGCAATTGTGATTAAAATTTTTGCTATAGTTTTTGCAGGTGGATTTAATTCTGTAATGTTATTTTATGATCCTCTATCAATTATTTTTGATTTTGGTATTACAATTTTGATTATTCTTACTTTTATAAGACCTGCAAAACTTATAGAATATATTAGGATAACAATAAAAGAGAAAAGTATAGAAAAAAATATTTTATTGGATGATTCCAATTATTACTTCGAGTGTTGCTTTCTGCCCTTTTATATCAATTGATTCATCAGTTTCAGGATTATAATTAGCAGGTGCATCTATTTTTATTCTTATCTTTATTACATCACTTTCATATGCTTCTGATTGTTCGGTAGCATTATTGTTAGAAGGGTTAAAACCTTTACTTTTTAGAAATTCAGCAACTTTCTTTACTGCATTGTTAATATCTGTGTAGTCATTGGTTGATAACTCAATTGAAGTTTTTATAGATTTACCTTTTATTGTCATAACATCATTTTCATCACTATTCCAATTGAATTCAATATCTGAAGGATTAGAAAAGGTAAAACCTAAAGAAGACATTATTTCCTTTATTAATTCGTCCATTTTTTGAGTTGCAGTTTTAACTCTTTGGTACTGCTGTTCTCCTTTATTAAATGATAAAATTTGATTGACTACTGTTACATTTTTAAAAATTTCTTCTTCTCCTGTACTTAGTTTAATAATGATGTCACTTCCTTTAATAGACCAAGTTCCATCTGAAAAAGGTTTTCCATCGAGGTATGAATAAAATAGTCTTTCTTCTCCTTCTTTTTGAAAACTAATTTGTTGATAATAACCTTTTATAGCTTCCCAATCACCTAAAATTGATTCTTCATTTAAAGATGATTTTTTTGTACATGAATAAAATAGTAAAAAAATTAAAGATGAAATTGCTAGTATTAAAGAAAATAAAACAAATAGCTTATTAAATTTTTTCATTTATTCTCCTTTATAAAATTATTTTTTTATTAAACCTTATTTGAAAAAATAAATCAAGGAAAATATTTAAAAAATTTTACTCTTTATTGAAAATATTTCTTCTATAGTGACAATATGGAACTTCATTAAGTTTTTGATAATAGTCTTGATGATACTCTTCTGCTTCAAAAAATTGAGAAGCTTTTCTTATTTCTGTTGCTACTTTATAGTTATTATTTATTAGTAAATATTTTATTTTTTCTGCAATTTCTCTTTGAAAATCAAATATATAAAATATAGCACTTTTATATTGCTCGCCAATATCAGGTCCTTGGCCATTTTCTTGTGAAAAATTATGTATTTCAAAAAAATATTTTATTAGATCCTCTTCTTTTATTTTAAAAGTATCATAAATTACCATAACAGTTTCAAGATGTCCTGTTATGCCTCTACAAACCTCTTCGTAAGTTGGGTTTATTTTATGGCCCCCCATATAACCAACTCTTGTATAAACAACCCCGTTAAGTTTTTTAAAAAGTTCTTGAACCCCCCAAAAACAACCAGCTGCAAAAAACATTCTATTTAATTTTATCTGATTATTCTCTTTTATACTATTTTGGTAAATAAAATTTAAAGAAACTGAATTTACACAATGCCTAGTATTTTTAGATGTGAAACCTTCTCCATAAAAAATATGGCCAAGATGAGAACCACAATAGGCACATAAAATCTCAGTTCTTCTTCCGTCTGCATCAGGTTGTTTTTTAATAGCTCCTGGTATTTCATCATCAAATGCAGGCCATCCACAACCAGATTTAAATTTATCTTTTGAAGTATAAAGGGGTATTCCACAATTTTTGCATATATAAATTCCCTCATCAAAAAAGTTTTCATAGATTCCACTAAATGGAGCTTCTGTCCACTTTTCAAACAAAACTTTTTTCTCAAAATCTGTAAGATTTTTGTTTATAATTTTTACATTTTGTTTATTATTTATTTTATTGTTATCCATATTAACTCCCATATTTTTGATGTATAAAATTATTTTAATTAAAACAAAAAAAAAGATTAAAATTAAAAGCAGTATGTAATATTTTTTAAATTGTAAAATGTACATATTTAAATAAAATATAATTAAAAAATAAATAATATTCAACTTGTATTTATTTTTTTCATTTTAGTTATATAAATTAGTTATATAGTATCTATAAGTTTTTTAATTATAAATAAACAGGTTATAAAAAAAGAGAAAATGAAGATATAGGGGATTTGTATGCTTAAAGTTGGAGTTGTTGGAGCAGGTCAATTATGTAGAATGTTTGGAGAAGAGATAAAAAATAAGAATTTGAATTTGCTTCTTTATGCTATAGATCCAAATGATAACCCACCTGCTAAAGAATTTCTTTCTCAACATATAAAGGCAGATTATAAGGATTTTGATGAAATTATTAAACTTGGTGAAAAGGTTGATGTTATAACATTTGAAATAGAACTTGCAAATTTTAAAGCTTTAGAACTTCTGGAAAGCCAAAATAAAAAAGTTTATCCTTCATCTTTTGTCCTTAAAAATATCCAAGATAAATTTATACAATATAAATTCTTAAAAGAAAATAGTATTCCTGTCCCAGAATCAATAGAAATAAAATCTAAAGAAGAGCATGATTTTGAAAATGAAATAAAAGATATTATAAAATATTTAGGAATTCCACTTGTATTAAAAGCAAGAAAAGATTCTTATGATGGTAGGGGGAATTTTATTCTAAAAAAAGAAGATGATATTAAAAGATCTTATAAATATTTTGAAAATAAAACAATAATGGCTCAAAAGTATGTAAATTTTATTTTTGAAGTTTCTATTATAGGTTGTAGGTGGTATGATGGTTCTATAACTTTGTTCCCATTATCTTTTAATATACATGGGAAAGATTATAATATATTGGATAAAACTTTTGTCTTAAATGATAATTTGATGGAGAATTTTTGTTATGAAAATTTTATTTATGACTTTTGTAAAATTCTTTCTAAAGAGGAAAGTAAAGAGATAAAATATTTTGATATTAAAAAGGTTAAAGAGAAAGCATATAAAATAGCATATGATGTTATAAAAGCTTTTAATTCTTATGGAGTTTTAACTATTGAAATGATGGTTGAAATTAATGATAATCATAAAAATGATAATATAAATATTTATGTAAATGAGATAGCTCCAAGAGTTCATAATAGTGGACATTACTCTATCGAAGGATGCAATATTTCACAGTTTGAAGCTCATTTAAGAGCAATTACATGGGAAAATAAAAAAGTACCTTTTCTTAAAAAAAATTTTGTATGTATGTTAAATATTTATGGTAGTAAAAATGATTCTGGTAAGTTTAATATTATTTATGAAAATAATGGAGTAGAGAAAATAATAGAAGGGACTTTAAAAGTTGATGATAATATCTTTGTACATAATTATATGAAAACAGAAGTTAGACCATATAGAAAAATAGGTCATATAACTATTTTAAGTTCTCCTAATGAGGATCTTCTAAATTTTTATGAAAGAATTTTAAAAATAAAAGATAAAGTAAAAATAAAAATATTATAAATAAAATATTTGGTGGAATATGAAAATAGAGATAAGGACAGGTTCAGATTCTGATATATCTCATATTAAAGAACTTATTAATCTTCTAAAGTTAGTTGGTGTTGATTTTGATTTAAGGGTACTTTCAGCTCATAGAACACCAGAAAGAATGATAAATGAAGCAAGAAAACTTGAAAAGAAGGGATTTATCTTATCTGTTGCAGTTGCAGGTGGTTCTGCACATCTTCCTGGGATGACAGCATCTGAGACTTTATTGCCAGTTTTAGCCATACCAGTTTTGACAAAAAATTTTAATGGTCTGGATTCTCTTCTTTCAAGTTTACAGATGCCTGAAGGTGTTCCTTTAGGTGTCTTACCTATCAATGATTCTTATTCTACATTTTTATTTATTCTTAAACTTTTAAATTATTTAAGTAGCTATATTCTTTTCGATGGAAATATTTATGAAAAATTAGTTAAAAATCTATTTGTTGAAAAAAGTGATCTTTTTCTAAATATTAGAAAAAATTTAGAAAAATTATCTAAAAAATTTAATTATCTTAAAAAATATAATGTTTCAGAAAAGATAATAATATTAATTGATGATAAGATAAAGAATAAATGTGAAAGTTATTATAAAAAAATTATTCAACAAAAGATTGATCTACAGATTAAGTTAGGAATTGAATTTTTTGTCTATCATTTTGATCCTGATAATATAGAAGATCTCCTCCTTGATATAAAGGAAAATAATGATAAATCATCTATAATTGTTTTTGAATATTTTTCTTATAATCCTTTAATTTGCAAAATTTCAAGTTCGTTGGCTAATTTAGTTGTCCATTCATTTGTATTAGATAAAGAAGAAAATATAGATTTTAATTTGCTTCTAAATATTTTTAATAAAAAAAATAAATTTGATAATGTTACAGAAAATCTATTTCCAAATGTTTTTACAGGAGTTAATAGAATAGAAAACTGTTTTCTTTTTTTACTCAAAATTATTGCTACTAAAAATAGTAAAATAAAAAACTTTCTTAAAAATTATAAAAAAGTGATGAAAAAAAAGGTAGTAAAGATAGATAAAGAAGTAAAGTTAAAAACAAAAATTAATAACTTTTTATTTTTATAGAAAAAAATATTTTATAATTTATAATATTATTGAAATTAAATATTTTATTTTTAATAATTTTATTTTTATTTAAGATTTTTGTATTAATTGTTCTATAAAAAAAATTTTTAGGTTAAACAAAAATGAGAAAAATTTTAAAATTTTTAATATTAAGTCTTTCTATAATATTAATTGTAGCTTTTATATTCTTTTTTCATGAGTTTTTTATTTATATTGGTCAGAAATTATTAATAAAAGAAATAGAACTAAAATCAGAAATTAATCCGTTGGTTATAAAAATTGAGAAGATAGAGAATGGAAATGTATTCTTTATAGCAAAGTTTCTCGATATTGATGGTAATGTTGTATATTTTCTTCAGGATTCTATTGTAGGGCAATATTTATTTGTAGATTTTCTTGTTTATAAAGAAGGTTCTAACTATTTTTTCTTTCCATATCTTGTTTTTTCAGATGTTGTTCCTTCTGATTATGGAAAAGACTTAACTAAAGCATATTTAAAAGATGGATTTCCTGAGATTTATAGAAAAAAAAATATGGATGAATTTTACATCAACAAATTGATCGAAATTTATTCAAAAGCTTTTAATAGGGCAAACTTTAAAGAAGGTTCAAAAAGTTTTGGAAATGCTCTTCATATTATTAAAAAGGTTGAGAGTATTGATTTTTCATCATATATTTACTATATATGTAATATAAAAAAAGGTGGCATAGAAGTTATAACCAAGTAAAAAATCTTAATTAAGATGAATTTTTTAAATATATTTAAATTTCTTGATTTTAAATATTTTGATTTAAGATTATCTGATTATATAAAATTCAGTGGTTTTAATATTAATTTTAAATTTATAATTTTTATAATAATTTTAACTTTTTTTTTGTTTTTATTTGTTTATATCTTTTTTGAATTAAGAATATTTAAAGGTAAAAAAACTTCTATTGATGTAGCTTATATATTTATAAAAAAAACAATAAATTATATTAAAAATTTTTTTGTTTTTATTTTATTTGTTTTTTTTATTACTATTCTTGCATTTTTATTTATTAGAATAAATCAATTTATTGAAAGTATTAATTTTAATAATAATCTTATAAAAGCTATAAAAAATCTTTCATATTCAAGAGTTATATGTGAAATAGAAATATTAAAAATAGATAAATTTAATGAAAATATTGATTTAAAAATAAACTACCTTGATTTTAATAAAGATTTAATAGAATCAAAAGAATTTAATGTTTATGGTAGAGAAGTATTTGTTGATTTTATTGTAGTTGACTTTCAGTTTAAATTAATAGAAAGTGGTGAAAAGAGCAATCTTGCTGTATTAAATAAACTTTATACAAATAAAATTTCTCCAAAAGATGGAATAGATTTAAAAAATTTTTATTTTTATTCAAAGAAACCTGAAGGTATAGAAAATAAAGATTTTGTAAGAATAATAGAATATATCGATAAGATTATAAATGATGAATATTTTGCAAAAAAAGAAGGAGTTAAAGCTTCTTTTGGCTCAAGTTTATCATTTATTCCTAAAAGTGAAGGAGACATTTTTAGAATATATGTAAATAATACGGGAGGAATAGTTTTACAAAAAATAAACTTTTAATTTAAAAATTTTAAGTAACAAATAATTAAATTTAAAATTAAAATTTTAGTTAAGAAATTATTTAAAAATTAAATTTGATTGTCGATAATTAAGTTGAATCTTCCTCCCTATAAAACATAAAGCGGACATGATAGGATAGGTTATTTGATCCCCCAAATAATCTATCCTTTTTTTGTTTTAAAATTTTTCTTTACTATTTTTAATAATCTTATTTATTTTACAAAAATAATTGTATTTCTTTAATTTTATTTGTAAAATATTTAATCCGCTTTTATATTTTTAAATTTTTAAAATTAAAAATTATAAAGTACAAAATTTATTAATAAAAGTTTAGGAGTGATGTATGATAGAGATACCAGATATGAATGAACAAGTTAAAGCAAGATTACAAAAACTTGAAGAATTAATAAAGATTGAGAAGATTGTATATAAAGAGAGATGGGATAAAGAAGATATTATTGCAAATATATTAAAAAAAGAAGAAAATGAAGAAGTTTCATGTGCAGGAAGAATTATAGCAATAAGAGAGTTTGGAAAACTTATATTTGGTCATATAAATGATTATTCAGGAAAAATTCAGTTTGCTTTTGATTTACAGAATATTGGAGAGGATAGATTTGAATTTTTTAAAAAATATGTTGATATAGCTGATTTTATTGGTATTAAAGGAAAAATATTTTACACAAAAACTAAAGAAAAAACTATTCTTGTTAAAGATTTTGTTTTACTTTCTAAAACTTTAAGACCTCTTCCTGAAAAGTGGCATGGTATAACTGATACTGAGATAAAATATAGACAGAGATATCTTGATCTAATAATGAACCAGGATACATGTGATAGGTTTGTTAAAAGAGCTAAAATGATAAAATTATTTAGAGAATATTTGGATAACCATGGTTTTATAGAGGTTGAAACACCTATATTACAAACAAAAAAATCAGGAGCTCTCGCAAAACCCTTTATTACTCATCACAATGCACTTGATATAGATGTTTATTTAAGAATAGCACCTGAAACTTATTTAAAAAGGCTTGTTGCAGGTGGGCTTGATAGAGTTTATGATTTAGGAAAATGTTTTAGAAATGAAGGTATAGATCCCTCACATTTACAGGAATTTACAATGTTAGAATTTTATGCTGCTTATTGGAATTATAAGGATCTTATGAAATTTACTCAAGACTTGATAAAATATGTTGTTGAGAATCTACTTGGGACTTTACAATTTGAGTATAAAGGAGTTAAAATTGACCTTTCAGGTGATTGGCCAGCTTATTCTTTTAGGGAATTAATTTTAAACAATTGTGGAATAGATATTAATAATTTTAAAAGTGCTGATGAATTAAGGAAAGAGATAAAGAACAAAGGTATACAGCTTGAAGATGTTGAAAATTTAGGGCTTGGGAATCTTATTGATGCACTTTATAAAAAAGTAGCAAGACCAAAAATGATACAACCTCAATTTTTAATACACCACCCAATAGATTTATCTCCTCTTGCAAGAAGAAATGATGAAAATCCAGATGTTGTTGATAGGTTCCAACTAGTTATAAATGGTTGGGAAGTTATAAATGCATATTCAGAGCTTGTTGACCCTATCGACCAAAGGGAAAGATTCATGAAACAAGCAGAAGCATATAGTAAAGGTGATGAAGAAGCTTTAGAAATGGATGAAGATTTTCTTTTATGTATGGAACATGGTATGCCTCCTATTGCTGGTTGGGGAATGGGGATTGATAGGTTCTTAGCACTTTTAACATCACAGGATAACTTAAAAGATGTTATTCTTTTTCCGTTGATGAGACCACTTAAAGAGGAAAAAGTTAAAGTTGAATCTTATGATCTTACAAAACTTAATTTAAGCAAAGAAGATGCTTTAAAAATAATGAAAGAGTATTTAAAAAAAGAGCATATGATAAAACATTCTTTAGCTTCTGCTAAAGTAATGGAGGGACTAGCAGAGTATTTTGGAGAAGATAAAGATAAGTGGTATATTTTAGGTTTACTTCATGATATAGATTATGAACTAACTGAAAATGAACCTGAAAAACATGGAATACTTACAAAAGAACTTCTTTTAAAATATAATATTCCTGAAGATATTATTAGAATAATACAATCTCATAATGAGATGACTGGTGTAAGAAGAGAATTAAAAATTGATTATGCCTTAGCAGCAGCTGAAACTATAACTGGACTTATTGTAGCAACAGCTTTGGTTTATCCAGATAAAAAGTTAGAATCTGTTTCTGTTGATTCGGTTCTAAAAAGAATGAAGAAAAAAGACTTTGCTAGAAATGTTTCAAGGGAAACAATTATGGAAATTGAAAAAGCTGGACTAAATCTTGAAAAGTTTATAGAAATAGCTTTAAATTCTATGAAGAAAATTTCACTTGAGCTTGGACTTTAACATTTGTTAGGTTATTAAAAAATAATGAAGATTAATGTAATTCAAAATATAGAAACATTTATAGTTGAGTTAAACCATCAAAACAGAAAGTATTTTGCTATTTTTACAAAAAAAGTTGTTGGTAATTTGTCATTTTCAAATACTCTTTATAGTAAAGAAGATACAATAAAAAATATAGATAATTTTACTGAAAAATATAGTTATTATTTTTATGACAAGCAGATAGTTGGGGTTAAACTTGAACATAAGGATAACTTTATTTTTTTTGAAAAGAGGATTAATGAAGATTATTTTGAAGATAAACTAATAAAAGTTAATGAGAAATTCTTTTTCATTAAGTTTGAGCTTGATGCTATTGGAGCTAAAAATAATGATATTATCCCACTCATAACTTTTGCAGATTGTATTCCTGTTGCACTTTTTGATTTAAAAAATGGTATATTTTTTTCCATTCATTGTGGATGGAAAACAACATGTTTAAATATTATTAATAAAATATTAAATTATTTGATAGAAAAATTAGGTTCAAATAGAGATGATATAAAAGTTATTGTTGGTCCTTCTATATTTTACGATTCATATGAATTTGGAGAGGGTGAAATTTCGAATTTTTATGAACAAATTTCTAAAAATATTTCAAAAGAGCAGAAAGAGTTATTAAATTTAAGGGAAAATTTTATAAAAGAAAACTTTATGATAAAAAAAGGGGACAAAAATTATTTTGATTTTAGAGGGCTTCTTTTTTATGATATAAAAAAAGAGAATATTGAGATAGTTTATTCTATTGATAAAGATGTTTTTAAAGTAAAAGAGTTTTCCTCTTTTAGAAGAGATAAAGATAAATTTATAGCTCAAGGACTTTTTACTGGGGTAAAAGATATAACTTAAAAAATAATTTAATTGAGGGGTAAAGTTTTATGAATATTTTAATAACTGGTGGGGCAGGCTATATAGGTAGTCATGTTGCAAAACAGTTGCTTGAGGATAAAAACCTTAAGATTAAAGTTGATGGTCTTACTATTATAGATAATCTTTCTACTGGTAACATGTATGCTATAAATACATTAAAAAATATAGCTCAACAAAATAATGTAAGCTTTAAGTTTATTAAAGCAGACTTAAAAGATTTTCTTCTTATAGAAGGAATATTTCAAAGTATTAATTTTGATGCTATAATTCATTTTGCTGCAAGTATAGTTGTACCTGAAAGTGTTAGAGATCCTCTAAAATATTATTTGAATAATACAGTTAATACAACCAATCTTATAAACCTATGTATAAAATATGGTGTAAAATATTTTATTTTTTCATCAACAGCTGCAGTTTACGGGGAACCTGAAATTATTCCTATAAAGGAAGGCTTTTCACCATCACCGATTAATCCTTACGGTAGAAGTAAACTTATGAGTGAAACCGTCTTAATTGATGCTGGTAAAGCATATAAAGATTTTAAATATGTTATTTTAAGATATTTTAATGTTGCAGGTGCAGATCCAGAAATAAGATTAGGTCAAGCATTTCCAGATGCTACTCACCTTATAAAAATTGCATCAGAAACAGCAGTAGGTAAAAGAGAGAAGATGTTTATTTTTGGAACAGATTATGATACTCCTGATGGGACTTGTATAAGGGATTATATTCATGTTGATGATCTTTCATCAGCTCATTTAAGAGCTTTAGAATATTTGCAAGAAAATGATAGTGATATATTCAATTGTGGTTATGGACAGGGATATTCAGTTAAGGAAGTTATCGATGTTGTAAAAAAAGTGACTAATATAGATTTTAAAGTTGAAATAACAGGGAGGAGAGAAGGGGATCCAGCGAAACTTGTTGCAGATAATAGTAAAATTACTCAAAAAATGGGATGGAAACCTATTTATAACAATTTAGAGTTTATTTGTAAAACTGCTTATGAGTGGGAAAAGAAACTCCTTAGCATTAAACTTTAACTATATTCACTTAATTTTTTAATTCTTTTTAATACATTGGGATGAGTTGTAAAAATTTCTGATAATTTTTCAATTAAAGATATTTTAATTTTTGATTCTTTCAAATTCTGTAATTCTGAAAAATCGATTGAAAAATCCTTGTTCAAATCAATTTCTTTCAATGATCTAATTTCATTCATGGCATTATTAGGATCATTTAGAAATAAAGCTTTAAATCCAGTAACAGAATCCAATGTATAATCATCTAGTTTAGTACTATAATACACTATTTTATAAAGAGCTGAAGCTAAATGTTCTGGTGAATTCCCAAATTTGATGGAGTAATAATCTGCAAAAAATTCTCTAACTCTTGATATAGCTAAAACTAATAAATTTGATATAAAATATAAAATTAGAAATAGAAAAGAAAGAGAAATTCCACCTGAAGAATCATTATTTCTTTCGCTAGAAGATCTACTACTAAAAGAGAAAAATCTAAATAGATAGTATAACAATGTAGGGATAAATGATACTAATATAGTGACTACAGAATCTCTATTTTTAATATGAGCCAATTCATGACCTATAACTGCTTTCAATTCATTCTTGTTAAGAAGATTAATAAGATTTTTTGTAAGACAGATTCTTCCATCTTTTATACTTCTTCCAAATGCAAAAGCATTTGCAATATTTATTTCAGATACACCTATTTTTGGTTTAGGTATACCAGCGTTAAAGCACATCTCTTCAACCATAGCATGTATTTCAGGGGCTTCCTCTTCTGAAAGGTATTTAATTTTATAAAAAGCTTCTATTAAATATGGAGAGATTAAGTATTGAATTAATAAAATTGCAAAAGCTATAATTGAATTAAGAATAAGTGTTTCTTGTGAGATAAGGGTAATTATTAAAAATATTATTCCAAAAAGAATACCAATTATTAAATAGAGTCTGAAAGTTAGGGACCCTCTCATTTTCCCCCTCCTTTAAAAAAATTATTTCAAATATAAAAATAATAAATTTAAAAATAAAAATAAATAATAATTTTTATGTAAAAATTAATTACCTTAAAGGATATTCTCATCATTATAAAAATAAGTTTCTACTTCAAAATTATTTTGAGTTATTTCTTTAAGATTTATTATACCAAAAATTTCTGAATAGTAGTGTCCAAGTGATATTAAATTTAGCCCTGTTTCGTAACAAAAGTCAGAAACATGGAGTTTTAATTCTCCACATATATATAAATCGCAACCTTTTTCATAAGCTTCTTTTGCATATTCTGCTGACCCTCCAGAAATAATACCAATTTTTTCAGGTATTTTTTCATTGTTTAATAAAACATTAAAACCAGAAATTTTGAAATGATTTAAATTTTTATTTATTTGTTGATCTTTTTTCTCAATTAATTTTAAATCAATAAGTGATGCGATTTTTTCATAAATTAAATCACAAATTGTTTTAATAGAATAATTTTTTACATTTATTCCACAATAACCAATATTTAGTTCATCAATATTTTCAAGATCTAATATTTTCGCAATAGTAATATTGTTGCCTATCTCTCTATGTTTATCAAGTGGTAGATGGAATGAAAAAAGAGATATATTTTTTGTAATAATATCTTTTATTTTTTGAGATTGTATTCCTGTTATTTCAAAAAAGCTTTTTCCAAAAAGACCATGATGAGTAATAATAGCATCAAAATTATTTTTAATAGCAAATTCAGCTATCTTTTTATTAAAAGAGACTCCAAATAAAATTTTTTTAATATTATCTTTCCCTTCTATTTCAAGTCCATTTTTTAAGTAATCATCAATAATATAGTCTTTAAATATTTCATTAAAAAAATTTTTTAATTCTTTTAATCTCATTTTTTAAATCACCTTTTTTTTTAAATTAATCCTTTTTTCAAATAAATTCAAATAAATAATTTAAATCATACAAAAGTATTATTTGAAAATTAAAATAAATTAAATAAAATAAAAATATTAAATTAATGAAAGGATTAAATATGAAGATAAGATTTATATTATTTATAATATTTTTTTGTATTTTAATACTCCTTTTTTCATGTAATATTGTAAATCTAGAAGTTAAGTTATATCAAGGTGATAAATTGAATCTTAAAAGGAACTTGGATAAAATATATAATGATTTTTATAATAAATTTAAAGAAGGATCATTTACTTTTTCTTTAGTTGATGAAAACGGTATTCTTTATTCAGAAAGCTTCGGTTATAAAGATTATGAGAAGAAAATTAAAGCAGATAATACAACAGGTTATAGAATAGGTTCAATTTCTAAACTTTTTACTGCGATAGCAATAATGCAATTACAAGAAAGAGGACTTCTTAACATAGATGATCCAATTAAAAAATATATTCCAGAATTTTCTATAAAATCAAGATATAAAGATGATTCCGATATTACTATAAAATCTATTATGACTCATCATTCAGGGTTACCTTCAGATTACTATTATGGGTTTGTAAAAAGTAAAGATGATGATGAAAAATTTAACTTAAGTATTTTATTTGATCTTATTAAAAGTGAATATAAGACATATCCTACAAATTTTATTTTTTCTTATTCAAATTTAGCTATATCTATTCTTGGAGAAATAATAAAGAGAGTTTCGAAAATCGAATTTAATCAATATATGGAAGAAAATATATTCAAACCATTGAATATGAAAAATACAAGTTTCTATCTTGACAATAAAACAAAAAATATTTTAGCTGATGGAATTTCAAAAGGGAAGTTAGTACCATATTATACTATAAGGGATATACCTGCTGGTAACCTTATATCTACTTCATCGGATATGGCGAATTTTATGATTATGTTACTTAATAAAGGAAAATATATTAATAATGTGATTTTGCCTGAAAAATATTTTAATAGTATGATTATAAAACAAAATGAAAATATTAAACTCGATGGAGATGTAAATATTGGATTAAATTTTTTCTTAAATAATTTTAGTTTTATAAATTATGATTTTAATAATTATGGGCATGAAGGTTATATTCCTCCTTTCTATTCACGAGTAGTTATTTTTAAAGATAAAAGAATTGGTTTATTTTATTCTTTTAGTGATGATATTTATTCTGATCAAAATAATGTAAATTATTTTAATAAAATAATTAATAATACAGTTGAAGTTGCATTTCAATATAAAGGGGATAATCTTGAGAATATAAAGAAAGTTTATGAAAAAAGATTTAATAAAACTTTTTATCCTTTTAATTATTTTTATGTTTCAAAGAATATAGAAAGAATAAAAGAGAAGGATATTAAAGAAAAAGGAGATATTTTAGATAAATTATCGGGTAATTATTTTACATTAATAGGAAAAATGAAAATTTATTTAAAAAATAAAAAATTATTTATGGAGTTTCAAAATAATCTTTTTCATTTATATCCTGTAACTTTTAAAGATGGAGATAAAAAATTATATGAGAATTTAAATTTAGAAGAGGGTATTTTATTAAAAGCAGATGTTGTTATAGGAGGTATTTTTTATATTTCAGGAAATAAAGCAGGAGTTCCTCTATTTAAGATATTTGTTAAAGATGGAGTTAAATATTTATCAATTTGCTCTATTGTAGATGATAAGCTTTATTGTGATACTGCAGTTGGAAGAGAATTTGAGAAAAAAGAGATTCCTAATTTTGTTAAAAATTATTTAGGTTTATATGATCCTGTTGTTTCAAATGAAAATATGAAAACATTTTTTTCAGAAGATAAAAATGTTAAAAATATTTTGGTGATAGAGGATGGTTATTTGCTTTTTAAATTTAACTTTATGGGGCAAAAATTCAATTTTTATCTTTATCCTGTTTCTGAAAATGAGTTTATAGTAATGGGTGCTGGCAGAATGTCTATGGATACTTTATTTTTATATGAAAAAGATGGTAAAAAGTTATTAAGGTGGAGTGGTCTTGAATTTATTAAAAAATAAGATAATATAAAAATAAAAGAAACAATATAAAATGAGCTATAATAAATAAATTAAAATTTATAAAATTAAAACTTTAAATTAAAGATATTTATTAAAAAATTTTGAATGGAGGTGATAAATTTATGTATCTTTTTATAGCAGGTAATGGTTTTGAGGATATTGAAGGCCTTGCAATTATTGATGTTTTAAGAAGAGCTGATATTGCTATAGAAACTTATGGGGTTGGAGATAATAAAATAAAAAGTAGAAGCAATGTTGTATATTTATTTGAAAAAACTTTTAAAAAAGTTGAAGATGTAGATATTAATAAATATGAAGGTATACTACTTCCAGGTGGTCCTGGTACTAATGATTTAGTAAATAATGAAGAGATAATAAAACTTATAAAAAATTTCTATAAAGAAAATAAACTTATATATGCTATATGTGCAGCTCCAATTTTACTTGATAAAGCAGGAATCTTAAATAATAGAAAATTTACTTCATATCCAGGTGTAGATATTAAAAATGGGACTTATATTGATGAAAAAGTTGTAGTTGATGGGAATATAATTACTTCAAAAGGAGTTGGTACCGCTATTGATGGTGCCTTAAAGCTTGTTGAAATAATAAGATCAAAGGAAATTGCAAAAGAGTTAGCAAAAAAAATGGTATATTATTATTAATCAAGTTCTTTTATAAACTATAAATTAAAAAGCTTCCCCTAAAAGGGGAAGCTTTTTTATTAGAGTTTTTTAATCTTTTGGATTTTTGAATTTTTAATTTATTTTTGTTGCTTAAAGTTTATTTTTTAAGTAAATCCTCTTTTGTAAATATTTTATAAATATCTGGTTTAAAATTCTTCATTACATCTTCAGAACCTAAAACTGACCATAAAATTTTATTATCATAGAGGTATTTCTTAGCAACAGCTATTATTTGATCAGCAGTTATTGCTCTAACTTGATCCATAAATAAGAGGTAATTTCTATAATCGCCATTTAACAATATGGATTGTGCTATTTGAGAAGCAATTGCTGCATTTGTTTGTTGACTTTCAAAGAAAGAGTTAATAAAAATGTTTTTGTATGTTTCTAAAACTTCGTTAATTGAAACAAGAGAAATGGACATTTTTGAAAGATCAACTTCTTGACCCATTCCACCTTTACCTTCAGCAGAAACTGATGCTTTTGGAGCAATAACTTTACCCATTAAAAGGTAAGCTATAGCTTCGTCAATATAATATTTTACTTTGTCAGGAACAGTTGTTTTATAAACAACAATCGATCCGTAGTTTGCTTTAAAGATTCTAACTTGAGTCCATGCAGAATAACAAGCAGAATTTTGTGTTCTAACTATTTCAAAAAGCATATCATCAAGTATAGCAAGAGCTAGTCTTAAAGGCATAAAGTCAGGGTGAGAAGCTTCTGGAATTGCAAAATCACCTCTAACATAAGCTACACCACCACCTATTGCATTAACTTCATAAATAACATCAGATTTAACTTTTCCTAAAAAATTTGAAACGGATGGTATTCCAATATTTTTATTTGGAATTTTTCCAAAAGTATCATTTAATTTATTAAATAATTTATCATTATTAAAATTTCCAACTGCAACTATGAATAATCTGTTAGATGAGATTGTTCTTTTATAATAATCTACAACATCTTTATATTTTAAATTCTTTATTGATTCTTCTGTTCCGTCCCATGAAGCTTCATAAGGATGTCCTTTAAAAAGTGCTTTATTTAAATTATCTACCATTTTTGAATAAGGATCATTTGCTTTTTTATCAAGATTTCTTAAAAACTCGTCTTTTGTTGTGTCGAATTCGTATTCAGGGAATGTTGGATTTGTAAAGCAATCAACATAAATATCAAATACTTTGTCAAAATAGTAATCAAGTGTATTTAAAGAATATTCTGAATAATCAAAGCCTGTAGAAGTAGAAATTGAAGATGATGTATCTGATAAAATCTTTTTAATATCATCGTAACTGTAATTTTTAGAACCTTTAGTTAAAAGTGAAAGCATAACATTTTCAATTCCAGCATTTTTTACATTTGATAATAAAACACCACCATTAATAATTACTTTAATATGTTGAATTCTATTGTATGGATTATTCTTAATAATAACTGGGATTCCATTTGAAAGTGTTTTTACTGTAAAGGTTGGCAAATTAGTTTTAGCAAAATTATTAATATTTCCTGAAGAAATTACACTTTCTTTTGAATAAAGACTAAATTGTGCAGAAGTACCACAAGAATAGAGAGAAAATAAAATAAAGAAAAATAAAACGAATATTTTTATTTTTTTCATAATAATAACCTCCTAGAGTAAAATAAAACTATTTCCACCAGTATGCATTATCTTCTGTTATTAGAGTAAAACCAGCTTTTGCAAAAGCATCTTTATCTTTTTCAAAATCTTTGGAGTTCATTCTAACAGCTAATACATAGTTTTTATTCAAAACATATTTTTGTAAAAATTTAACTATATCTTCATATTTAACTTTTTTACAGTTATCAAGGTAGTTGAAATAATAATCTGTAGAAGCTGATGCCCACCAAAAAGATATATTTGAGATTAGTGATGAAGGTTTTTCAGAGTTAATAACTCTCTCATCATCAAGTTTTCTTTTTGCAAGTTCAAATTCTTCTTTTGTGAAATAATTTGGATCTGTTGCCATTAATTGAATTTCATCTAATACAATTTTTTCTAATTCTTTTACTTTATCAGGTGTAACAACACCTGCATTATATGTCATATAAGTATAAAAGGTAATTTCCCCGCCATCTCTTTGTGTAAAATAATACATTACAATATAATCTTTTTTATATAGTGAACCTTTCAATTTCTTATAAATATTATTTCTAAATTTCCCGTTTGGGTTATCAAGAAGAGTTCCCCAAACATCTGCAGCATAAGTTGCTTCAGGATCATCAAGTACATCTGGTCCTCTAAATTGCATAGTAAAAAATATAAAATTTTTGTAGAAAGTTGAGTCTGGATATATGATGTAACTTTTCTGAGTTAAATCAGGATGCTTTGGGAAATCAGGGATTGGATTTTTAGATTTTTCCCATGTTCCAAAATATTTTTTTGTATATTCAAGTATCTTTTCAGGATTTACATCTCCTCCAACAAAAAGAGCAGCATTATTTGGTACATAGAAAGTGTCCTTTATCATTTTCATTTGATCTATAGTAGCAGCTTGTATGTGTTTTGGTGCACCACCAACATCTTTTCTCCATGGGTATTTATACCACAAATATTTATCTAAAGCTCCATAAAATATGTGACCTGGATCAGAGTTATATCCTTTTATTTCATTTATAACAACTCCTTTTTCAGCTTCAAACTCTTTTGAATCAAATAAAGGATATCTTACTGCATTTGCCCAAAATTCAATTCCCTTCTCAACTTTATCAGATGGGACTGAAAAATAGTAAGTAACATATTCTCCTGAAGTACCACCATTCCAAGTTGTGACACCAAGTTCCTTCATTGCGTTTGAGAAACTTGTTTGATCTTTATAAACAGCATTTCCTTTAAATAACATATGTTCATATAAGTGGAATAAACCTGTTGTTTCAGGAGTATGAGTTCTAGCACCACATCTAAAAGTAATTTGAATCCATGCTAGTGGTACTGTATGGTTTTCAATTACAAATAATTCAAGACCATTGTCAAGAACATATCTCTTGATTAGTTCATTTGTAGAAGCAGTAAATAGAATGAATAAGAAAAAAATGACAAAGAAAAGGCTCAAAATCCTTAAAGATTTTTTAAGCATAATTCCTCCTTCTTAAAATTTATAATAAAAGGGACTGCTTCCCTTAAATTATTAACTACAATATTAGCATCTTTTAATTCATCCTCACTCCCATGTCCTGATATACCAATAAAGAGACAGTTAACTTTTTTTGCAGCATTAACATCAGCAAGTCTATCACCAATAAAAAGGAGTTCATCATTTTTTAAATTATATTTATCTATATAATAATCCAATATATCAGCTTTATCATTAAAATTTATGAAATCCACATAAACTCTTTCATTAAAATATTTAGAAATATTGTATGTTTCTAAAACTGCTTCACAGTATGTACTAGAACCATTTGAAGCTGTACCAATTAAATATTTATTTTCTGTAGAAAATTTTAAAAATTCATAAACTCCTTCTAATAGAATTCCTTTTTTATTTGAAATAAGATTCACTAAAGCATCAAGCACATAATTCCTTAAAACTATTTTTAATTCTTCTTCTAGATCTGGAAATAAAGTGGAAATTATAATTTTATAAGTTTGTCCAACTAGATTTATTATATCTTTTAATTGAGGGATTTTAATATCTTTAATATTATAATCTTTAACAAAATTCTTTATACCAATTTGATAAGCTTCATGAAGAAAGTTTTCTGAGGAATAAATAACACCATCAATATCAAGTGCTATAAATTTAATCATTTAAAAATATTAAATAAAAAAAATTTTTTTTGTCAAATAAAAATATATGATTAATCGTTCAAAAAAATAAAAATAATTATTCTTTACATAAAATTAATTTACTTGATATTTTTAAAAAATTATTTTATTATTAATCAAGAAGGAGTTTAGCTTGGGTTTTTTTGAAAGAAGGAAAAGTCCTAGATTTTCTATAAATAAAAAAATTGAGTTATTAATAAATGAAAATTTAAAAAAAGAGGGAATTCTAGACAACATATCTGATACAGGTTGTTTAATAATATTTGATGAAAATATGAGCTTAAACTTAAAAGATAAAGTTAAGTTTAATCTGAGAAGTGAAACTTCTTCAATGGAATTTAGAGGTACTATAATTAGAATCGAAAAGTTTTTAGGAAAAACAAAAATTGCAATTTATTTTGATAATTATTATTAAAAAAGGAATGATTGTGAATATTACCCCTTATTTCCATATTGTAAATTATTGGGAAACTGATCAAATGGGAGTAGTGCATCACTCGAATTATATCAAATGGCTGGAAGAAGCAAGGTGTCACTTTCTAAGAGAAATAGGGTATCCATACAAATGGATAGAAGAAAATGGATATATGCTCCCTGTTTATGAGATTAAAATAAAATATAAAAATTCAGCAAGATTTGAAGATAAAATTAGTATTATTACTAATATTGACTTATTAAATGAATTTAAAATGGTTTTATCATATAAAATTTTTAATGAGAAATTATTACTATGCGAAGCTATAACTATTCACCCATGGACTGATAGAAATTTGAAACTTAAGAAGCTTGAGAAAACTTTATTAGAAACATTAAAAAGATATGAAAATCTTAAAGAAAAAAGATAATCAAATTTTATAAAAAATGGATCGTAAAATAATTATAAAATTATAAATTATAAAATAATTGTTAGAATTTAAAAATAATATTATTTTGAATTTTAATTAAATCTTTAGGATTTTAACAAAGTTAATAGTTAATATTATTAAAATTTGATTATTAGTATGGAAAATAATGGAGAAAAAAATAAATTTTTAATTATAAACGGACCAAATTTATCTATGCTTCAATATAGAGAAAAATTTTATGGAGGCTATAATCTAAATGAAATAGAGAATAAAATTAAAGAGAGGTTTGAATTAAAAATTGAACATATAACTTCAAGTACTATTAGTAATAATAATATAAATAATAAAAAAAAGAGGCCAGAAATATTATTTTATACAACTAATATAGAAGGAGAAATTTTAAATAAAACATATGAACATATAGAACAAACATTTGGTCTAATAATAAATCCAGGAGCATTGACTCATTATTCTTATTCAATACTAGATCTTTATAATACTTTAAGAAATAATAGAATTTATATTATAGAAGTTCATATAACAAATCCATTAATTAGAGGAAGAAATAATTTGTTAACAACAACAGCTGCAGATTCTTGTATAATGGGATTTGGTATTGATTCATACTTTTTAGCATTGGATTATTTGTTAGAAATGTACTATAAATAAAATTTAGTTATTTGTTATCTTTAAATATTTCAAGTATTTATTTTAATAAATTATTGTTTTAATAAAGATTAATATTAAAAATTATTTTTATAATTTTTTAACATAAATATTGTTTTTGAAATTTATACTCAATTTTTATGATTGAAAAAGAGAATTATTTATCTTTGCCCAATAATCCAGGGGTTTATATTTTTTATGATAAAAATAGGAAGATTCTATATATTGGGAAAGCTAAATATTTAAAAAAAAGGGTATCCCAATATTTTAATAGTAAATACAAAGATTTAAAAACTATTAATCTTACTAAAAAAGTAAAGTTTATAGATTATCTAATTACAAAATCAGAAAAAGAAGCTATATTAGTTGAGCAGAATCTTATATCTGTAAATAATCCTCCATATAATATTCAATTAAAAGATAATAAATCTTTTCCTGTTATTGTTTTAACAGAAGAGAGATTTCCAGCAGTTCATCTATCAAGGCAATATAATTGTGAAAAAGGATTTATTTCAGGACCATATCTTTCATCCCGAACAGCAAAAACAGTTTATAATTTTGTACTTGAAAATTTCAAGATTAGGAGTTGTTCAAAAAAGCTAAATAAAATTTCAAAACCATGTTTAAATTATCATTTAAAGTTATGTTGCGCTCCTTGTGGTAATTTTATAGATGAAGAAAGTTATAAAGGGCTTGTTGAAAAAGCTAAAAATTTTTTAAGGGGTGCTTACAATGATTTATTAAAAAAGTTGAAAGAAGAGATCAATAAATATTCAGAAAACCTTGAATTTGAAAAGGCGTTAGAATTAAAAAATATTTATGAAAAAATTGAAAATTTTAAAAAAGATTTTTCTTATAATTATTTCACAGAAAAGGTTGTAGATTTTATTGGATTTTATTTTGGTAAAAATTATGGAATTATTGCAATTTTAAGAATGAGTAAAGGAAGAAAGATTTTGCCTTATACAAAATATTTTAAATATTATGATTATCCAAAAAATATTTTTGAAGAAATTGTTATAAAACTTTATGAAGATTTTCTAAAATTTCAAAATTTTATTTTACCTGAAGAAATAATTTCTCTTTACCAAACAGGGGAGATATTTTTAGAAAATATTAAAGCAAAAAATGATAAGATAAACTATATTATTCAAGACTTTTTAATAAGCAATTTAAATGTAGCTGAAAATAATGCAATTTATAAGCTTGACAATCAAGCTGTAGAAACAACCAAAAATAATAATCCTAATTTCGAAAACTCTAATTCTAATAATAAAATTTTATTTGTAAGAAAATATAAAAATAATAAAGAATTAGATATTTTAAAAAATTTAGTTAAACATTGTAAAACTTTTTATTTTGAGACATTCCCCGAAGAAAGTAAAGCAAATATAAGTTTACTAAAAAGTATAAAAAATAAGTTAGGTTTAGAAAAATTTCCAGAAATAATAGAAGGATATGATATATCAAATTTAGGAGATAAATATATAGTAGGAGCTGAAGTTAATTTTATAAATGGTATTAAAAATAAAAAAGAATATAGACATTTTGCTATTAAATTAATTGATTATCAAAATGATGTTGAAGCTATAACTGAAATAGTTTTAAGGAGGATTATTAGACTACAAAATGAAAATAAAAGATTACCAGACCTAATATTAATAGATGGTGGTAAACCTCAAACAAATTCAGTTTATGAAGCTTTAAAAAAATTGGGATTTAATAATGATATAATAGGACTTGCTAAAAAGGAAGAGCTTATTTATATCCCAGCAAGAAATGAATTAATAAAGCTTGATATTAATTTACCAGAAATGAGAATGCTTATATATATAAGAGATGAAGCGCATAGATTTGCTAATAGACTAAGAAAAATTAAAATAAAGAAAAAGTTTAATTTTTAAAATTTTAAATTAAAATTGAAATAAGTTACAATTTAGTTTATATTTTAATGATTTTTAATTTTTATTTTTATATATGAGATTGACGATATTTTAAAATAAGATTTTTTTTTATTTATAAATTTTTTAAATAGTATAAAAATTTATTTGTATAACAAAAGATAAAATTTAATTTTAAGGGATAACCTATATGAGTAAAGATAAAATTGTTAAAAAAAGACTGAAAAAGGGAACATCTTTTCTTGATAAAAAAAAGCAAATGTATGTTTATAAAAACAAAAAGAGTAAAGTCAGAGAAAAGTTTCAATCTTATGAAGAAGGATATATTAACTTTAACTCTTTTGCTTTCTTTTTAAGTGAGTTTTTCTTTCCTTTAACTATATTGCCTTTACTTTTGTGGACTTTTTCACTCTTACCTGCAAGAGGGTTGATGACTTTATCTACTGAATTTCTTAGAGCAGTCATTGCTTTTGAGTTTTTTTCTATTTTGAATGCTTTGATTGGTTTAATAATAAATTATTTTATATTAAAAAATATATTTGAATATTTTAATATCTTTAATATAACAAATTTTATGGACCCTTATGACTTTTTAAAGTATAGAGCAAGGATTTTAAATTTTCCATTAAATAATATGATTTTTTATTTTTTTAGGTCTTTTATAGTTTTAATAATTCCTTTATACTATTTTATAAATACTGATTTATTTTTAAAAAGTAACTTTTTTTTGATGGTTTTACTATCTTTGCTTACATCAATAAATTCAAGTGTAATGAACTATTATTTTAACCTTTTTACAATAAATAAAATACAAAAAATATTAATTAAAGTTAAAATTCAAAGTGGAGATACACCTTTCAAGATTTATATTTTTAATATTCCTGTAAAAACAATATTTACTATTTTGCTTCCTGCAATATTAGCTAATTTAATTTTGATTCTATTTATAAATACTACATTTAACTTTTTTAAATTTAAACCATCTTCTGCCTTAATTAAGGCATTTTCAGGAATAGTTACTATATCAGCTTTTTCACTTGTCTCTTCATCTTTAATTTTTGCATTTTATCTTTCTGATTACATTAGAATTTTAAGAAATTCTATAGAAACTTTACAAAAAGGAGACTTCACAATATCAGTTCCTGTTAGAACAACAGATGAAATGGCAGATTTTGCACATAGACTTAATGTAACATCTTTAGAACTAAATAATCTTGTTTTACAAGTAAAAAATTTTTTTGATGTTATTTCTGATAAGACAAATGTTAATTTTGAAATTGCAAAAAAGATAAGTGATTTTTCAGATAACCTTAATAAATCATTATTAAAGGTTACTGAATCAATTGGAAAAATTACAGATTCTACTAAAATTATTGAAAAAGTTTCAGATAATGCATCACAAGCTATTACTGATTCAATAAAGAGATTAAGAGAACAAATTGAACTTTTTGAAAAATCTTTAAGTGCTATGAGTGAAATTGATGAGATTTCTCAGAAAATGGTTGATTCATTAAAGTTAATTATTGATATATCTTCGCATACTAAATTACTTGCTTTAAATGCTTCAATAGAAGCTTCCAGAGTTGGAGAGTCAGGTAAAGGTTTTGCTGTTGTTGCTATGGAAATTAGAAAACTTGCAGAAAATGCATCAAATGTTTCAGATGAGATAAAAAATTTTATCGGAGTAATAAATAATAAAGTTAATCAAAGTATGCAAGGATCAAATATAATAAAGAGTGCAGTTTTAAATATAATGCAAGAAGTTAGTGATATTGATAATCAAGTAAAATCAATAAAAGAAGAAGCAATTAAAGAGGTTAAATTTACAGAAGATCTTTCAATGATAAAAGATAATTTTGAAAAGGTTGTAAAAGAAAATAATCTTATATCTGGTGAAATTACAAAAAATGCAGAAGAACTCAAAAATAACTCTGATCAATTGATTAAAATCTTAGGAAAACTTAAAAGTATTGAAACAGGATTAATAATAAAAGAAGATCAAATAGAAAAAGTTAAAATTAAAATATTAGAAAACACTAAATTAAAAAAAGAAAAAAAGGTAAAAAAAGAGGAGAAATTATATCTTTTAGAAGAAAAAAAAGAGAAAATTGAAAAAGAAGAACAGATTGTTGTTAAAGATCAATTGACTAAAAAAGAATTTGAGGAGATTCCTGATTTACAAAGTAAAGAAGAGTTAGAAAGTTTACCTGAAATAAAAGAAGAGATTAAAAAAGGTAATTTAAATTTAGAATTTGAGTATGATTTAATTCAAGAAGGAGAAAATATAAAAATTAATGAAGAAACAGGAATAATTGAATTAGCAGATGAGTCAAAAAAATAAAGTAATTATAATATTAAAAAAAGTAAAAATATTATAAATAAAATATTAAAAATAAAGATTAATATATTTTTAGAAATTATAAGAACAATAATTATTAATATTTATTTTTTTGGGAGGAGAAATGAAAATTAATACTAAATGGCTTGGTGGGATGGCTTTTGAAAGTGTTCTAAATGGACATAAGATAATAATGGATGCTGATAAGGATTTCGGGGGCGAAGATAGGGGCCCAAGACCTAAAGGGCTATTATTAGTAGCTTTAGCTGGTTGTACTGGTATGGATGTAGTTTCTTTGCTTAATAAAATGCAAGTACCAATTTCTAGGTACGAAATGGATATTGAAACAGAAACTACAGAGGATCATCCAAGAGTTTTTAAAGATATAAAAATAGTCTATAAATTTTGGGGGAATGAGTTAAAAAACTATAAAGATAAAATTGAAAAAGCTATTAATCTCTCTCAAGAAAAATATTGCGGGGTTTCTGCCATGTTAAAGAAAAACTCAAATATAATATTTACTTATGAAATTCTTGAAGATTTATAAAATTTAATAAAGAACTCTTTTTATTATCTTTTCAAAACCATAATAAAAGTAATTATCAAGCAATTCTTCATTATAAAGATTTTTATATGGTGATATTGATTTTATTTTAATATAACTCTCCCTTATATTATCTAAATATAATTTTAATAGAGGTGAAAATATTTCTTTTACCTTATTAAAGGTTTCACTAAAATT
Source organism: Spirochaetota bacterium (assembly GCA_026415295.1). Taxonomy (NCBI): domain Bacteria; kingdom Pseudomonadati; phylum Spirochaetota; species Spirochaetota bacterium. The sequence goes on from JAOAHJ010000029.1 coordinate 26,634, forward strand.
TTTATCTTTTAAGTTATTTTTTAATATAAGAAAAGGGTAATTAAAATTAATATTTTTTATTTTTAGTTTTTTATTAGTTTTGTTATATATATTTTTATTTGAGTTTTGAAAAAGCTTTATAATAATTGGAAATAAAATATTTTCTTGAGATTTTCTTACATCTTTTTTTATATCATCCAAAGAATCTATAATTGTTATAATCTTCAAAACATTTTTTGTTATTATTTGATAATTTTCTGATATTTTAATATCGATGTATTCAAGGGGTAAGAATTTTTTAAAAAGCTCGTAAAAATTATCATGATATTTTTCAAGGATTAAAAAATAATTCTGTAAACCTTCATTAAAATTTTCAAAATTATTAAATGAGTTATTTAGAGTTTTATAGATTTCCTTTTCTTTTCTATAATAATTATTAATATGTTCAAAAGGGTCTTGAAAATAGACATAAATATATCTTAATCTTTTTAATAATTTTTTAATGTAAGATTTAATCAATTTTTTTAAAATTATATTTTTATTATCATAAATTAGATCGAAAAGTTTTAGAATAATAATTAAAATTGAAATTTCAGAAAAAAGAGGTAAAAATTTTTTTTCAACATAGATATCTACCTTTTTAAAAGGATTTAATGGACATTTCCTTTTTATAAAAGAATAATCTATTTTCTCTAAGTTAGATATAAATAAAAGATAGAAAAAAATAGAATCCTTAGACAAAAATAATCTACAGAAATTTGAATATGACTTAATATTGAAGCATAAAGAACAATAAATGGAGTTATAAAAATTAAAATGCTTTACTTTTAGCTCTTTTTTATCAGGTTCAATATAGCCTAACATTATAATCTATCATTTTTATAAAAAAAATATTCTTGTAAAGGCTTAAAAAGAATATTCAAATCATTTTTTAAAAAATACCTAAATTCTTCATAGTCAAAATATTGGGAAAGATAAATTATTTTCTCTTTTCTTGTTAATTGAATTAAATCATAAAATATAAATGGATCAATAGTTGAAGAATCAAATATTATAAAATCAAAATGGTCTATAATACTAATGAAATCATCCTTATTTTTATAAAAATAAATTTCGAATTTATTTTTATCTATGTTATTAACGAACTTTAAAAAATGATCTTTTCTTTTTGTTAATATAGCTATTTTTAACATGTCTATAAATTAATAATATAAAATTAAATTAAGTAAATAGTTAAAGATTGAAAATTATAAAAAAGTTAATAATTGAATTTAAATAATAAAGTATTAGAATTAAATAGATAGATAGAATAGAATTATATTGATAAAATAAGATAAATAAAGTTAAAGAAACATAAAAATTAGAAATAATTAGATTAGGAATAGACTTGTATGAAGTTTAAAATATTAATACTATTTTTTATTTTATTTATTTTTTTTGAAGTTATTAATTTTGATTTTATATATGGTGATGAAGATGAAAATAATTATAGAATATATTCTATTTGTATTGATTTTAAACCTCTTTTTTTATCAATTCAGACTGAAGGTTTTGGTTATGGTTTCTTTTTTGAATATTTTCTTAACCAAAAATTATCATTATTATTAAGAAATGAATATATGAATTTTATATCTTTGAATATTTGGTTAATTGATTTAATGTTTGGAGTAAGATTGTATTTTAGGAATGCATATTCTGGATTATTTTTTGGTACATATTTTATAATATTTTATGGTTCAAAGCCAAATTTAAATACTTTTACTTGGGGATTTAATGTAGAATTAGGATATAGATTTTTATTATTAAAAGAATTTTTTAAAAAAAATATTAAAGTTTTTTTAGAAATTTATTTAGAGTTCAATTATTTGTATAAAGAAGAGATTATTTATGGAATTTCACCTGGTTTTTGTATAGGATTTAATTTCTAAAAAAATTATAATACTTTTAATTGTTGTTTTAACAATAATTAAAAAATATTTTTTTACTAAAAATTTAGGTGAAAAATTGCGATAGTTTATTACATTTAAAAAAGAAGTTAATTTTGTTAACAATATTATGTCTATTAATCTTTTATTTCTATAATTAAATCGATATGAAAATACTATAAAATCTTTGTATATTTGTTGAAAGTGGAAAATATTTATCTAAAAAAATATAGGGTGTAATTAATGTTATTTATAAAATAAAATTAAATTTTTGAAATAATTAGAAAATATAAATTAATATTTTAATTTTTTATTTTTAGGATTTTTATTTTTTATTGTAACAATCCTGTTAATAATATTTCCCCAACAAATAATCATCAAAAAAATGAACCTCCAAAAACTAAAATAGAATTACAATTTAATTATGATGAAGGAACTTATGATAATTATATTAATTTAAGCATAAGTAGTAATTTAGATAAAATCATAATAAAATATATTGTTGATGGTTCAAATCCTTCAATTTCAATTGGATTATTTTATACTGGGCTTATATTAATTGATAAAACTATAACATTGAAAATATAATACAGGCCAATACACATAAATAAAAAGAGATTCAAATGGTATTGTTCATATAGCATATTATGATGAACTAAATGAAAAACTAAAATATGCAAATAATAGTTCAGATGCATTGCAAACATTAAATAAAAATGGTAGTTTTCAAGTTATTACTGTTTTAATTTCAGGTAATATTGGAAAGTTTTCAGATATTGTTTTAGACAGTCAAAATTATATCCATATTGTATGTTATAATGAGAAAAATGAAAAAATTATTTAAATAATAAAAATAAGAATTTTAAATCAACTATAATAGATAATGAAACAAGTAATATGTTTACATCAATTGATATTGATAGTTTTGGAAGAGTTTACATATCCTATTATGATGCAACTAATAAGAAATTAACAATACAGTATAATAAATAATATTTTTATAAGTTTTGTTTGTTTCTTATTTTTTTAAAATATTAATATTATAATTTTATTTAGTTTTTAGTAATGTTGTAAATTCATCTATTTGTTTGGAGTAATATTTTAATAAGTTTGTGATGCTATTTAATTTTATAAAAGAATTGTTTTCTTTATCAGGGTTTATAGCTTTATTAAATAAAATCTCAAACTGGAAAGCATTGAGAATAGACTTTGCTTTATAATGATTATTCATTGTTAGAATAAAATTATTTTCACTATTATTAACTGAGCTTTTTATGTAATTATTTAATTTGTAATTAATAGAATTAAAAATTTCTATTATTTCTTGTGCTTTGTATAGATAATTGTATCTTTCGAAAGGTTCTGTATTTTCTTTAAACCAATTTTCATAATTTCTTCCATGTAATCTAAAATACATGAAATTTTTTGATGATTTAATAAAGGTTAATGGTATAGAGCTTGAAATTAATGGTTGATCAATATTAACAAAAACTAAATTGTTTTTATTTAAATAATTCAAAAAATCCTTATTTATAAATGTTTTGTTTCTAACTTCTATTGCAAAATTAAAGAGATTTGATTTTTCTTTGTTAGATTTAATCTTAAATTCATTAATTTTCTCAAGGATAATATTAAAATTATAAATAAAATTTTGATTAAATTTTACTGAGTATGGAAATTGAAAAAGAATTAGTAATACATTATCTTCTATTTCAATTAATGGATAGAAAAAATCTTCGAGTTTTTTTATTATTAAAAAAGAATCTGTTTTGTTAATTTCATTAAAATTTTGATGTGTAAAAAAACTGTTTATTTTAAATATTAATTTTTTGCCAGAAAAATCTTTTAATAAAAATATTTTTTTTAAATAATTGATAAAAAAATTTTGAGGATTGTTATAAAAAGTAGAATCTATTTCAACTAAATCAAAAAAGTTAAAATATTTTTCAAGTTTATTTTTTTCATTTTTTGTGTAAAAAATATCTTCCCAATCTTTATAAGAATAACCACATGTTCCAATATAAATCATAAATTTTCTTTCTTACAAAATTTATTGTATAAACATTTATTAAAAAATAAATATTAAATTATAATTATTATTTAATTTCTATTTAATATATATTTTTATGTAATATTTTAAAATAATTAAAATATTAAGTTATTTTTTACTTGGATATATAATTAAATTTAACATAAAATTTGAATATTTGAAAATAATTTTAAATATGCTTTTCTTAAAGGGTGAAAAAAGAAAAATTTAACAAAAATCAATTTAAAACTTCGTTTAAAACTATTTTTATTTCCTTCACTCTTATTCTTATTCTTTTTTCTTTTTTGATATTTTATATAAGTTTTAATGTTTTCTTTTTTAAATTAAGTGATGACTTTTTTATTGAAGTATATCCTGGAATGACCTTAAAATTTTTTATTGAGAAACTTGTAAATAATGGTTTAAGTGGAAATAAAAATGTTTATTATTTTTATGCAAGATTTTTGAAACCGGGTTTTGTTCTAAAAAAAGGTAAATATAATTTTAAGAAAGGTAGTAATTTTTATAATATAATTGAAGTTGTTGGAAAAGGTGTTTCTGAATTAAAAAAAGTCACTATTCCACCTGGTCTTAAAATTAAAGAGTTAATAGAATATTTAAATAAAAATAAAATAATTCCAGAAAAAGATTTTATAAAGCTTATATCAAATAAAGATTTTATGAAAAATTGGCCTATAATTGAGGCTTATAATTCTTTTGAAGGTTTTATTTTTCCAGAAACATATTTTTATTCACCAGACATAAAATATGAAGAAGTCCTCAAAATCTTTGTAGATGAATTTTTTAGACAATTAAATAAAATTATTAACATTAATGATTATTCTTTTAAAGAAATTTATGAAAGAATAATAGTAGCTTCTCTTATAGAAGAAGAAGCTTTTATTGAGAGTGAGAAAGAAATTATAGCTTCAGTAATATATAATAGACTTAAAAAGGGCATGAGATTAGAATTATGTCCAACAGTAGAATATATTTTGCCAAAACACAAAAAGTTCCTTACTTATGAAGATCTACTTATTAAATCCCCATATAATACTTATATTAATAAGGGGTTACCTCCAACTCCCATATGTAATCCATCTTTATCTTCATTGAAAGCTTCTTTTTATCCTGCACAAACTGAGTTTCTTTTTTATGTTTCTAAGGGTGATGGAACTCATTTTTTTTCAAAGTCTTTTGAAGAACACCTTAGATATAAAAGAAAGTCAAATTATTATTAATTATATAATATTAATAATTTATAATGGTATTTTCTTAAATAATAGAGAAAAAAAATTAGAAAAGTTTTATAAATAAAAAAGGAATAAAAAAAATAGAATAAATTATAAAAATTTTACAAAGATTAAGAATGATTTGCTTATATTGTAAAATATATAACTATATGTGAGTTAGTATAATTTTTAAAAAAGGTATAAAAATTATGAGCAAAGAAAAAGCGAATAAGATCCATTTGTTAAATTTATTTAATACAATAAAAACCTACTTTATTATAATTTGTGGTTTATTTATAAATTCATTTGGTTGGACTGCTTTTCTTATTCCTTCTGGCATAATTGGGGGAGGAGTTTCTGGTATCTCAACTCTTATTTATTATTCCACAGGTATTTCTGTAGGGTTTTTTTATTTTATAATTAATATTTTTTTAATTTTAATTGGTCTAAAAATTTTAGGTAAAACTTTTGGTTTTAAAACAATTTTTGGAATTTTTGTTATTTCTTTCTTTTTTTCATTATTACAATCAGTATTTAAAAAACCTATTGTTTCAGATCTTTTTATGTGCTCAATTATAGGAGGGGCATTAGCTGGGATTGGTATTGGTATCATTTTTACTCAGGGGGGAAGTACAGGAGGAACAGATATTATAGCTTTAATAATAAATAAATATAGAGATATAAGCCCTGGTAAAATTATTTTATTAATAGATGTTTTGATAATAGCATCTTCTTATCTATTTTTTAAATCAGTTGAAAAGTTAGTTTATAGTTATGTTACAATGTTTGTACTTTCATATTCTATTGATCTTATTATAGAGGGTTCAAAGCAATCAGTGCAAATGTTTGTATTTTCTAATGAACATAAAAAAATTGCTGATGAAATAGGAAATGTTCTTAAAAGAGGTGTTACTATATTGAAAGGGGAAGGGTGGTATACCAAAAAAGAGATAATGGTTTTAACAATTATAGTTAGGAAATATCAAATTCAAGATGTTTTAAGAATAATACACAAGTATGATAGACAAGCTTTTGTTTCTATTGCTTCGGTAGTTGGTGTATATGGAAAAGGTTTTGAAAGTATAAAATTTTAGGAGGTTCTTATGGATATATTAAGAAGTAAAGAAAAAGAAAAAAAAGAATTAATTAAAAAAGAAATGCTTGCACATCTTGATAACTTAACAAAACCAAAAGGTAGTCTAGGAAAGCTTGAAGAAATTTCTTTAAAACTTTCATTAATTAAAGAAGAAGTTCCACCTAAAATTAGTAAAAAAGCTCATTTTATTTTTGTAGGAGACCATGGGGTTGTTGAGGAGGGTGTTTCTCTTTATCCACAAGAAGTAACTTCTCAAATGGTATACAACTTCTTAAATGGTGGTGCTGCAATAAATGTTTTTGCTAGGTATTATAGTTATGACCTTTTTTGTATTGATTGTGGTGTTAAAAAAGATTTTGAAGAAAATATTAAAAAAAGAAATGATTTTTTTGATATGAAAGTTAATAATGGTACAAAAAATATTCTTAAAGAGCCTGCAATGAATGAAGAAGAATATGAAAAGGCTTATAAATATGGTGAAAAGCTCGCAAATTTTGTAATAGAAAAAGGTTATGATTTGATATCTTTGGGTGATATGGGAATCGGAAATACTACGATAGCATCAACTATACTAATAGCTTTAGGTTTTAATCCTGATGATATTGTTGATAAGGGAACAGGTATAGATGAGGAGATGTTAAAACATAAAAAAGAGGTCATAGTAAAAGCTGTTGAAAAGCATAAACCATATAAAGATACTAAAGATATATTAATAAAAGTTGGAGGATACGAATTTGTTGTTATAAAATCTTTTGTTGAGAATCTTATAGATAAAAAAATAGCAATCATTTCTGATGGTTTTCCTATTACTTCTGCTTTATATCCAGTTTTTGTAGATATTCCTGATTCTATTGACTTTTTGTTTGCAGGGCACCTTTCAAAAGTAAAGGGTCATAAAAATGTATTAAATAAAATGGGGTTAGAACCAATTATTAATCTTGAAATGAGGCTAGGAGAGGGAACAGGTGCAATAATTGGAGGTTCAATAGTAGAACTTTCTTCCAAAATGGCTTGTGAAATGGCTACATTTAGTGGTGCAAATGTAAGTAAAAGTATAAAAGAAGAAAAGAGATATTAAAAGATAAGGTGATAATAGTAGAAATTTTAAAATATTAAAATTTTATTTTAATTTTTAGAATTGAGGAATCCATTTTTGTGAGAAATAAAATTATTTTAAAAATAAAAGAAAATTTTGATTCTTTTCTAACAACTTTAGCTTTTTTTTCAAGATTTAAACTAAAATTTAATTTTATTTATGATAATTTCTCTTTTTATTTACCGGCTGTTTTTTTTATTGGGAATATTTTTTATATAATAGGTTTAATTTTATTAATTCTAATAAAAATAGAACCATTATTATTAAATTTTTTTATATTTATTTTTTCTTATTATTTTTTTAATCTATTTCATTTTGATGGATTTGTTGACTTTATAGATGCAGTTTTTTCGCAAAAAGATAAAGAAAAGAAAAAAGAGATTTTAAAAGATGTTCATAAGGGAAGTTTTGCTATTTTTTTCGGTTCTTTATATGTTTTATGTAAATTTATTCTAACACTAAAAATATATGAATTTTTTTATAATAATTTTTATATTAAAATTAGAGATAGAAGTGTTAATTTAGAATTAATAATAATTGCTTATTTATTTACTTTTTTTATAAGTTTTTTCTCTAAATTAAGTTCTTTTTATCTTGGAATAAATACTAGAATTATTAATACAAGTAAATCATTTAGCTATTTTCAAAGTTTATTAAATAAAACTAAATTTTTGAAAGGATTGATTGCGTTTTACCCAATATTCTTAGTTTTTTCATTTTTAATATTTATTTTGGTATATTTAAAAATATTTTATCCATTTTTTGAATTTAAAAAAAATTTTTCTAATTTTTTTTATAATTCTGGCTTTTTAATTATTAATAATGGGAATTTATTTTTAATGTTATTTAATTTATATTTTTATTATTTTACTATTTTTTATCTTTTATCCATAATTATTAATTTAATTTTTAGAAATATTTACCTAAAAATATGCTATGTTAATTTTGATGGAGTTAATGGAGACTGTGCAGGTTTTTTTATAGAGGTAAATGAATTGATACTTTTATTTTTTTGTAATTGTTTATTAAATAATTTGAATTTTAAAATCTAATAAATAAAAATAAATAATAAAATTTGATTTTTTATTTTAAAAGTTTGATAAATTTATCAAGTATGTTTATAAATTCTGGTTCAGGATAAATAGATAGGGAATTATTAATAATAGTCCTTTCATTGTTTGCGTTTGAAAAAAAGGAATTAAGATTATTAAATAAATATTTATTAATAAGATATTGATTTTTAGTATCTATTTTATCAAAAAATTCTTTATAAAACTCCTCTTTTTCTATATTTAAAAAGTAATTTTTTTCTGAGAAAAAAATTATAAATGGATTTTTATATTCAATGATCTCTTTTAATAGATTTGTTTTAAATAATAATGCCCATAATTCATTGTTGTAATAGAATTCATTTGATATAATTTCTTCGTTGGTTAAATTAGAAAAATAATCTAAGAAATTTTTTTCAAAGTTTGTCAAATAATTGTCATGGTTAAAATAATAGGTTAAGTAATTTTTAAAAACTTCTTTAATATCTATAAAAAGTGGATTTAAAAATATAGTTCCTTTTAGTTCAATTTTATTGTTTTTTGATAAAGATAAAATTGTTTTTATATAAGGTATATAATAATTTGAACATTGGAATCCTAAGATTATTAATTTATTTTCATCAATATAATTCTTATTTTTTAATATATATTGAGCAAAAAGAGAAGATAAATTTAGTAAAGTTTCATATGAGAAGAATTTATTTATTAAGTTTTTATTATTAAAGTTTATAACATAAGTTAGGACAATAAAATCTCTTGATACAAAAAAATTAATTAAGTTATTTTGAAAATTTTTAGCTTCTCTAAATTCTAAGTCAATAGTAATATCATTAATAATTAAAATTAAAGGATATTTTTTTTGCTCTTGGATGTCGATATTCATTTTTCTATATTCTATAAATTTAATATTATAATTAGAGTAGTTTATTTCTTTTCTTACAGATTGAACATTTTTGAAATCAGGGGTTTTAAAATTTAAATTATTATAACTAAAACTTTCTAAAGAAAAAAAGTCAATTTTGTAAGATTGATTCCAAAAAATAAAAAAATTTGTTATATAAGATTGGTGGTAGACTTGGAGAGAGATTTTATATATATTATTAATTTTTTCGATATTATTAATTTTAATATATATGATTTCACCAAAATTATTTTGCCATTTAGTGACAGTTTCTCTAAAATTACTTTTTTTGATCTGATTTTTAAGGTTTTGAGAAAAAAGATTATCATATAAAAAATCAATATTTGAAAAATTAAATAAATTTATTAAAGAACTTTTAGTTTTTTCAATTAATACATCTTCATCTGATTTTGTAAAATTCAAATTTGTATTTTCAATAGTAAAAATATTATTGCTTTTTTTAAGGTTGTTATTTCCCATACATGAAAGAAATAAGTTGATTAAAATTAAAAAAATAAAAATTAGAGAAATTTTTTTATAAAATGTCTTATTTTTATTTAATTTTATTTTATTTAGTTTCATATAATTAAATTTAAGTTAAAAAATAAAAAAATTCAAATAAAATATGGATAATATTTTTTATTTTTATTATTTATTTTAAGTTTATGAGTTGTAAATTTAATATTTTTTTATAATTTTAATTTATGAAATATAAATTTAAGGATTACTGCCTTGCTTCTTTGCTATTTCCAGGGACGCTTTATAAGTTTAATTTTAAAAAATTTATTAAAGAATTTTCAAAAGAAAATTTTCTTTATCTAGGTTTTTCAGAATATTTAAATTTAAGTAGTCCCTTTTTTTATAATTTATATAATATTAAAATTTTTAAACCAATTTTTGTTGAATCCTTTATTAATTTAGGTAATAATTACATACCTTTCCTTGTTTCATTGGTAGCCAAAAAAGAAAAGAAAGAAGAAGTTTATAAAAATATTTTAGATTATAGAAGATATTTCAAAACCAAGATTAGGAAGCAGTGCAAAACAATAGATGTTATATATGAAGATCTTAATAATTTAGGTATTAAAATAAACTTTAAGGAAGGTAAAAATTATTCAAGTTTTGATTTGATAAAACTTATATTAACTAATGAAGAAAATGTAATAAATTCAAAAATAGATCAGTTTCTTTTATCTTATAAATCAACATTTTTGATTAAAAATGTGTTGGTATGGTTTTTAAATTTAAGAATAAATTCTTTTACATATTATTTTATTCCTTATAATGAAATTTTAGAGATATTTAGTAATAATTTCGAAATTTTTATACATACTCTTAATTTAAATATTAAAGAAATAAATTTAATTTCCCAAAACTTAGTTTTAGATGGATTTATACTTTCTAAATTCGAATATTATGATTTGATTAAAGAAAAAGATAAAAAATCTTTTTTAAATAATTATCTAATTAGAAATAAAAATAGAATAAAAATAAGGTATGGCTCTTATTATATAGATGAAGAAATTAGTCTAACTGAATCACCAGGTTATTTAATATTTTAAGTTTAATCTGAGTGTCTATTCTCATTAAACATAAATAGAAAGAATATTAATAAAATTGAGAAAATAACTATTGAAATAAGATTTAATGGAAATTTCAAAAATATTGATACAATAAAGTATAACTTATATAAAGATTCTTTCATAACAGGATATAAAAAACTGCCAATAAAAATAGTAATAAAAATAAATAAAAATAGTTCAATTAAATTATAGTTATCTTCAATTTTTAAAAGTCTGGTTGAATATGAGTAGTTAAAAATAAAAACACTAAAAAGTATAAAAAAGATATAGAAAATTATTCTTTTTGAGAAAATTGTATCAATTATTTCTATTGAATAACCTGAATTTATAATAAAATTTCTTAACAATGGATAAATAATAATTGAGAATGTATTTTCATTTCCATAATTTAGGAAATTTTTTAAGTTGGAATAACTTAAATCGTATTTGAATATTATTGACTGATTTTCATAATTTTTTAATATAAAATAATTATTTATTTTTTTGCCCCACTTATAAGTGATAAGATTCTTGTTTTGAATATCATATAAAGTGGTATTATATATGTATATTTCATTATACATTTCAACAAGTTTATCTATATAAACAATATATTCTTTATTTTTTTCATCATTAGCTTTAATTAATATTTTATAAATTCCAGGATAATTTATATATTTTTCAGCATCAGAAATAAAAAAATCAAGTTTTTTATAAAGGTTTAGAGCTTCTTCATAATATGGTAATATGGATTTTTCTTCAGGATATTTTTCCTTAAGGTTTTTAAATGTATAATAAGCTTCAACATATTTTTTATTATTTAATTCATTTATACCTTTTATTTTTGTTTCAAATATTTCTTTGTTTTTCTTGTTAATTTTTGTTTTTTCTTCTTCAACTTTAAGTTTTGCTATTTCATATATTCTATTTGCATCTTCATTATTTTTAATAAAGTACCTATATTTTTCGATGTAATATATTGTTAGAATATATTCATTTTTATTGTAATGATATAAAGCTTTTTTATAATAAGATTCTATATCTTTGGGATCTAGTTTATCTTCCTTTTCTTTTTCTTTAATTGATGTTCCTGTTGTCTGCCTGAGGTTTAATTCATTAATTAATTCTATAACTTTTTGGTTTTTTGGTTCAAAATATAAATATTTTTTATAATATTCAAGAGATATTTTATAGTATTCACCAGCTGCTTTTGGATTAATAGTTAAATTTTTATTCCCAAGCTCTCTATATTTTTCAGCTTCTTCTAAATATTTATAAGATAATATTGTTTTTGATTTAAAATCATTAATCATTTTAGAAAAATATGGAATTAAAAATTCATGGGATAATAAAATTAAAGCAAAAAATATTATAAGAGCTTTAGAAAAAAATTTTGTATATGTTCTATAATTAGTTTCTGGATATTTTTCTTTTAATTTTGCTTGTCTTGACAAAAGATTTACAATTACTATTAAACTTAAAATAAAATAAATATCTACATTTTTAAGATAATTTATTAAAATAGAAAAAAATATATAATTATTTCTATAGTTGTTTAATATAATTTTTTCTTTAACAAGTTTATTTGTTTCTATGCTTATTTTGATAAGAAAAAAACATATTAAAAATATAGAAATTATAAGAAAGAAATTAATAAAGTTTGTAAGTAATTTTTTATCTGTTGATATTTTTGCCAATTTTCATCCTCATATTTCTTTGTAAAGTTTTAATAGAAGCTATTAAAATAACAAAAATGTCAATAATTATTGCTACAATTGCGGGAAAATAAAAAATATAGCTTTTCAAACTTTTTAAATCTATAAGATATAAATTTGTAAATTTAAAAGTAAAAAGAAATAGTATTATAAAAAATATACATATAATAATTCCGATAAAAAAAGTAAAAAATTGCCAATGATCATTAAAAATTATTGGAGGGATGAATAGAAAAAATAAAATTAGAGAGAAAAAATATATAAAAAAAAGAGGGTTATAATTTTTTATTATGTAATTATGATATATATTTAAATATGCATTAAAATTATTGTAATATTTCTTTACTATTTTATCTATATATGGAAAATTAAATTTTAATTCTTCTCCAAAAATATTAATTTTCAAATTATTTTCAAAGACAATTTGAAAGTTTTTATAATCATAATAGTAATTATAGAAAGATAATTTATTTTCCTCAAGTAATATAGCCCTATTACTATTTTCTAGATAAAAAAAAGTGTTATCTTTATTTATTATTTTTCTAGAAGGAAAAAATGAAGCTTCTTTTTTTGTGTTAAAACTAATACTTTTAGTTATTTTGATAATTTTTATTGGAGAATTAAAAAGAGCTCCAAATAAAATAAAAAATATAATAGAAATAACTATACATGAAGTTAATATAAAGATAAAATAGTTTAATGAACCTTTATTAATATAATAGAAACTAAGGGTATAATATGTAAAGAAAAATATTAAAGGTATTATTTCAAAAAGTATATAATCAAGTTTAAGTATAATATATTTTATAATATTGAAATTAGTAGATACTTTTGATAATATGAAAATGTTTTTATACTCCAATATTATCCAAATAATAAAAAATAATATAGAAAATGAAATTATATAGATTAGAAAAAAAAGTGTGTATTCAAATATATTTTTTAAAATATTTTTCATAATTTAATAATATTTAGTTAAAAAATTAATTATTCAATTAATTTTTATCTTTAAAATATTAAAAAAATTTTCAATAAATAAACAAAAATAATGAAATAA
>JAOAHJ010000030.1 GCA_026415295.1 Spirochaetota bacterium
TTTCTATAAATTAATTTAAAATATTATTTTTAATAATTTAAATTTAGTTTCCTTTTTATAATATATTATTTTTTTTTACTTTTTTATCATATCAAATATTTTTTGTATTAAATTTTTTCATTTCGATTTTTCAATAATTTATTTTTAACCTTATTTTTTAATAAATCTATTATTTTTATTATTATTTTTTTATTTAAAATTTTAATTAACAGATTTTCTCCAACTTTTTAAAAGTATAAACCATACAATTTTTAGAAAAACAATATATAATATTAATATTATTAAAGAAATATACAAATATTTTATTTTTCCTGTTTGAATTGATAACAATGGTAAATTTAAAACAAACAATAATGGAAAACCTATAAATAAAGCAATCCCAGAGCCAAAAACAAGAGAATTTGCTGCAGGGCTTTTAAAATCTGGATCAATTTCTCTTAGAAGAGCAAGACCTGTTGATATTGTCCCTGTAAGATTGCCATAAAGAATAAATGTAAATTCAAGTTTAAATTTATTATAAACTATTTTTGAGAGAAAAGAACAGTAATAATATGTTAAAAAACCACCAACAGTTGTTACAATCAATAAGGGAACAAGATAATATTTTAATACTCCTATTGATATAGCTCCAATAGATGCAGCTATCAAATAATCAAAACTTGCTCCAGATACTCTTTGTAAAAGAAAATTATTAGGGTAATTCCTAACCATAATTTTCTTTTTTTTCATAAAATTAAATATTAATCTTAAAAATATTGCAAAAATAGTTCCAAAAATAAAATGAAATCCCCAAAAAGTTTGCATTAAAGTTTTAAATATTGGACCAAGAGGATTTAAAATGAATTCAAGTCCTTTTAAAAAATAATAAGTTATAAGATAAACCAGGCCTATAAGAAAAATTTGGACTGTTAACCTATCAATTGACTCACTTAATGGGATGTCTCCTTTTTTATCTTTTTCTATCTCTAAATTATTTTCATTTCCTTGAATATATAAAACATCTGGAACTTCCTTTTTATATTTAACCCTATAATTCAAATAAATAACACCTGGAATACAAGCCCATAAAAAACCAAAAGTAGCAATAGCAAGACCTAAAGAAGAAGCTCCATAAACACCAAGTTTTTCCCAAGTCATACCTATAGAATAGGCTTGCCCTGGTCCTTGCCCATATCCTAGTGGTAAAAGTAATCCTAGACCAGGAAAAACATCCTTCCTACCTATAAAAAAAATAATAAAAAATATAATAAGGCCAACAATACCCTGTAAAATATAAGTAGAAGTTATAAAAAAGGCAGTATTAATAGTATATTTCCCATCATCTTTTACTTCCCTCTCTTTTAAAGCTAATGAAATAAAACCTATAGCTAAAAGATGATAAACAATATTTCCAAGAATTTCTTCTGAGAAATTAATGATCTTTAATCCTTCTCTTCCACATATCAACAATAAAAAACCAGCAATTATAGCATTAGGAATTAAAAAGTTTTGAAAAAATTTTATCTTCCTTTTTATAAAAGTACTTATCCCAAGAAAAAATGAAAGCCACATAAAAGTTAAAATACCTTCAAAACTCATAAATCCTCCTTAAGCTTTAGCTACATAAAAATTATTTATTTATATTTTCTAATAATAGTTTTATGTTAATAATATAATTAAATAATATATAGTAATAATTAAATATATTTTTAATTTTTCAAATTTATTTTTAAAATTATTTAAGTTTTCCTAATTAAAATTAAATCAATTTATTTTAAATATAAATTCTTTTGTCCCAATTTATTTTATTATCCTTCATTATTTTTATTTTATAAACTTTTTATAATTTCTTTGTTAAAAATAAAAAAATTACATTATAAAATAATTAAATTAGTTTTATTGAAAAAATTAGTTTTTTATATATATTTAGATAACCAAATAAACTAATATTTTAAAGGAGACCTAATTATGAAATATTTTCTTGATTCTGCAAAGATTGATGAAATAAAATATGCATATGAAAATTGGGGAATAGATGGAGTAACTACTAATCCAAAACATGTAATGGCTTCAGGAAAACCATTCAAAATAGTTATAAATGAGCTTGCTAAATACTTTGAAAACAAAGATTTTCCAATATCTATTGAGATTAATCCTCATTTAAACGATCCAAATGAGATGATCAAAGAAGCTAAAGAATACTCTTCTTATAGCAAAAATTTTGTAATAAAAATACCATGCACAGAATCTGGTTTAATTGCTGCTAAAAGTTTAATCAAAGATGGAATAAAAGTTAATATAACATTGGTTTTTTCTCCTTCTCAAGCTATTCAAGCTGGCAGATTAGGAGCATATTTTGTTTCACCTTTTGTTGGATGGAAAGAAAGTTCAGGAGAAAAAACAATTGACTATATAAAAGATATTGTACAAATATATAAAAACTATAATTTTAAAACAGAGATAATTGTTGCAGCATTAAGAAATGGACTTCAAATTGTGGAATCTGCCAAAGCTGGAGCTCATATTGTAACTGCAGGCTTTGATGTATATAAAGAAAGTTTCTATCATCCTTTTACTGATCTTGGACTTAAAAGATTTTGTGAAGCATGGGATCAAACAAAAAAAGATTAAAAAAGGAGCAAAAATGAAAATCGGTTTTATTGGTCTTGGTATAATGGGAACTCCTATGGCCATAAATATTATTAAAAATGGTTATGAAGTATATGGTTTTGATATAGATAAAAACAAAATTGTTGAGTTTGTAAAAAGTGGTGGAAAAGAAGCAAATTCTTATGAAGATTTAGTTAATAACTCAGATGTTATTATAACAATGCTTCCCAATACCTCTATTTTTGTTGAAGTTATTAATAAGTTAAAAAATTTATTTAGAAGAGGCCAAATTTTAATTGATATGAGTACTATTTCTTATAAAACCTCCAGAGATATCTCTTCCGAACTTAGAAAAATTGGTGTTGAAATGCTTGATGCTCCAGTTGTTAAAAGCCAACCAGCAGCTATAAAAGGTGAATTGGGTATTTTAGTTGGTGGGAGAAAAGAAATTTTCGAAAAAATATATGATATATTAAAGTGTATGGGTAAAGAAATTATATATTATGGAGAAAATGGAAATGGTTTAAAAATGAAAATTTTGCATAATATGCTTGTTGCTGGAATTCAATTAGCAGTAAATGAAACACTTATTCTTGCACAAAAATCTGGTTTAAATTTTGATGATGTTATAAAAGGAATTAAAGCTGGTGGAGGACAAAACTTTTATCTTGATGCAAAAATAGAGTCAATAAAAAATAAAGATTTTTCTCCAAAATTTCCTTTTGAACATATGTATAAAGATTTAAATCTTGCTTTAGAATTATCAAAAGAATATAATATAGAACCTATTACATTAAAAGAAACACTAAAAATTTATAAAGAAGGTATAGAAAAAAATTTGAACAGAGAAGATTTTTCTGCTACTATTAAAATTCTTGAAGAAAAATATATAAAAAATTAAAATGTTAAACACAATTTCAAGTATAATAGTTTATTTTACTCTTATTATTTCTGGCTTTTTACTTAAAAAATTCAAAATTTTAAAGGAGGAAGATGCAAGTGTTTTAACTAAAATTGTTCTTAATTTGACTCTACCTTCACTCGTTCTCCTAACTTTTTCTAATTCCTCTTTTGAAAAGAGAAATCTATTAATTATATTTTTGCCTGCCTTATTTTTTACAACAACTTTTCCTTTTTATATAATTTTTCTCAATTTTTTTAGAATAATTAAATATAGAGAAATAGCTATAATCTCTTTCTTAGGCTTCAATATAGGACTTTTTGCTTATCCATTTATTAGAGAAATTTTTTCACCTGGAACATTTATTAGAGCTATTTTATTTGATACAGGAAATGCAATATTTATTTTTGGATTTTCATACATAATATCATATATTTTTTATATAATTTACTATGAAAAAAAAGACACCATCAAAATTGCACAAAATGAAATCTTATTAAAAAAATTTATTAAAAGCAAAGAGGAGAGAAGAGCTATTTTAAGAAATATATTTTCAAAAGAAGTTATAAAGAAAGTTTCTATAAAACTATTAAAATTTATACCATTTCAATGTTATTTAATAGGTCTAGTTTTTGCTCTTGTAGGTATTAAGTTACCTAGATTTATAACAAGAGTCTTTTTAACTATTTCTCAAGCTAATACTCCCCTTGTTTTATTAATGCTTGGGCTTAGTCTATCTTTTGATATAACAAAAGAACAATTAAAAACAATCTTTAAGATTTTATTTCTTAAATATTTTTTAGGCATATCCTTCATTATTTTGCTTTATATTTTCTTCCCAAGAATTGAACTAAAAACTAAAAATATTGCTTCAATTTTATTCGTTATGCCACCAGGAATGGCTATAATTCCTTATTCCATTGAATTCAGATTTAATACTAAAATAGCTTCTGCTCTTGTTAATTTTGGTAATATTATATCAATACTTTTAATGATAATTGTTATGTATTTTTTAAATTATTTTAATTTATTAAGCCAATAAAAAGTCAAAAATTCAAATTCTTTATTAAAAAAATAAATAAGTAAAAATATAAAATAGAAGACAGGAAAATTAATGAACAATTTTTATAACTATAACCTCAAAAATTTTTCATTAAAAGTAAATAAATTTGGAGAAATCTATTTTATAAATATTCACCCCTTTTATATTGGTATTACCTTAGATATTGGGCCAAGAATTTTATTTATAGGAAAAATCCCAGAAAAATATTTAAATTTAATTAATAAGAATGATTCAGAATTAAAAAAAGAAATTTCTAAAAATAGAGTTGAACTAATTGTATATAATTTGATATATTCAAAAAATAATCTAATAAAGCCTGTTAATTATAAAGTAAAATTAAAAACAAATAAAAATAAAGGTATAAAAATCAATTATAATCTTATAGGTGGGCACAGAATTTGGCTATCTCCAGAAGATGAAATAGAAAGTTACATTCCAGATAATATCAAAGTAAATTTTAATATTAATCAAAATAATGAATCCATTTTGTACTTTTTTAGCAACCATTATAAACTAGACAAATATTTTCATGAAAAAGGATTTATAATTGAAATAAAAAAGGAACCTCAACTAGATAAAATAAAAATTAATAAAAATATTTATGATCATTTAAAAATAAAGATGACACATTTTTGCAAAAATTTATCAAATGAAAAAATAACAAGATCCTTATGGGGTATTACAGTATTAAATGGAAATGGATATTTTATTTTCCCTATATACAAAAATTTTTCAAAATTAAATCCACAATATAACATAGTTTTTTGGCCATACAACAATTTATCAACTGACAATATAAAGCTTTTAAATGCAAAAAATATTTTAAACAAAAAACATAGTTTAATTAGAAATTTATTAATAAACACTCCAAATGTTAACAAACTTGAAAAATTAGTAAAAGTTATAAATGAAAGAAAAAAAAATAATAAATTTGGGTTCTTTATTAATTCAAATATAGCTTTTTATATCTCCAGAAACTTTATTTTTTCTAAAGAAATATTTCAAAATGATAAAAATTTATCTATTTATCCTGATCTTTTTACAAACTTCCAGGTTTATCTTTCAAAACATTATGAAGAACTTGAAACTTTGTCTCCAATTTTTGAAATTTCAAATGATAAATATACATATTTTTCAGAAATCTGGGACATTTATATTAAAGAATAATTTAACAATAATTAATTAAATAAAAATCTCAGATATTATTGAATTTGATATATGAAAATAATTTTCTCTTATTTTTAAGAAATCTTTATTGATTTCTATATATCCTTTTTTTCTAAACGATTCTATTATATCTTTCTTCTCCTTCAATAAATCAAAATTATATTTTTTATAAAGCTTTTTTATAGATACTCCCTTTTTAAGTCTTAGTCCAAGCATTATTTCTTCATTAATTTCATCTTTCAAAGTTAATATTTCATAATCTAAATAAATATTTTTATAAAAGAATTTAAGAAAATCATCTATTGTACTCTTATATTCTTTTTTAATTAACTCATCTTCTGTATCTTTAGTAGATAAATAATAAAAAATATTTTTACTAATTTTTTTAAAATCAATTTTCATATATTTATCAAGAAAAAAATTTTTATACCTTAAATAACCTATAAAACCAGAAGCTGATGCCCCTATCCCAAGATAGTATCCTCTCTGCCAGTAGTTCAAATTATGTATAGAAAAAAAATCTTCTTTTAATGCAAAATTTGAGATTTCATAGTGAATATATCCATGTTTATTCAGCATTTTTTGAACTTTTTTATATTGTTTATAAGATAATTTATCAATATCATACATTTTATCTTTATAAAAAATATAACCTTCCTCTTCTCCTGTAAACATTAGCATATAAAATGATAAGTGCGGTATTCTATTTGAAGAAATAAATGAAGATAAAAGTTCTAAATTAAAATTATTAAGGCCAAGCACAAAATCTAATGAATAATTAGAATAATATTTTTTTATTATATTCAATTTTTTATTAAAATATTCTAATAAATTCTTATTAATTAGAATATTGCCTTTTCCTAATAAATTTCTTCCTAGGAAATAATAATCATTTTCATTTAGTGATTGTATACCAACAGAAATCCTATTTATTCCAATTTTTTTATAGTATTTAATTTTACTTTCGTTAATATCTGACGGATTCATTTCAATCGTAATCTCTGCATTATTGCTTAAAATAAAATATTTTTTAATGATTCTTAATATT
This sequence comes from Spirochaetota bacterium, assembly GCA_026415295.1. Taxonomy (NCBI): domain Bacteria; kingdom Pseudomonadati; phylum Spirochaetota; species Spirochaetota bacterium. The sequence goes on from JAOAHJ010000030.1 coordinate 6,769, forward strand.
TTATTAATATATCTTGCATTTATACAAGAAGGAGTACCTCCTCCAAAATATATTGATTTAATTTTAGTTGCGTTTTTGTAATTTCTTAATTTATTAACTACAAGCAACTTGTTCTTTCTATAATAATCATCTTTTATAAATAAAAACTTTGAATAAAACTCGATTTCACAAATCAATTGTCTTACATATTTTTTAATAAAAATTAATTTTTTAATAAAATTAAGTTTATTCAAGCTAAATGAATAAAAATGACAATATTGACATTTTATTTGGCAAAAAGGAAAATGAATATAAATTGAAATTTCTTCCATTAATTTTAATTTTATTAAAACTTTATGAATCTTTTATATATAACTTTACCACCAATATCTTTAAAAGAAAAACAACCATAAATAGAAGAATCAAATATATCTGATGAATCAATGCTCAAACAAAAATAGCAATCTTTTGGTATAATTATTTCATCAAACTCAAAAAATATATCTTTTTTTATATTTAAAATAGCTTTATCATTAACATAAAAATTACCATCCTTAAAATAAACCCTATCTCCTTCTAAAGCTATTATTTTATATAATTTATAATTTTTATTATTTTTATTAATATTAAAAATATTAATAAAAGAAATAAGATTTGAGCCTAATATGGACAAGTAATTATTATTACTATTATTTGATATAAAAACTGTGTCTCCTTTTATAACTTTAAAATTAACAATAGAAGAATTAATAAAAAAAATTCCTAAATATGTTTTTTTAAAATAAAAAGGTTTAATAAAGCTAAATATCAAAGAAAATAAAATTGAAAAAGAAAAATAAAAAATTAAAAAAGTTTTTAATATACTTTCTGTTTTTATTTTTTTATGTGGAGCATTAGTTCTTATATACATAATGTTTCTTTAATTATATTTTATATTTAATAAGTATATAAAATTGAGTATAATTTTTACTCAAGAATATTTTTTTTCGAATTTAATACCTCTTTTAAAATTTTACTAAGCTGGTCCCTATTAATTATTTCGATTGGTCTTTGATTTACATATTGGTTAACTTCAGGCAAACTATAAGAAGGGGCTATTAAATAAGCCTTTGCAGATTTGTAAGTTTTCATTTTATCTACAACATCAGAAACTAACTCAATATTAATAGGCCTAGAAATATCTCTTAAAATCATAAAATAAATTGGTAATTTGTCAATTTTTTTCCAACCAGATGTTGAACCTATGGTTTGTGCTTCAGCAAATTTTCCATCAGAGTCAAATTTAATACTAACAATTTTACAATCAAAATAGTGTATAATATCTTGAACAATCTCTTCAAAACTTTGTTTTGAAGCAGTAAGAAATTCTTTAATATTATCATCATTTTTTAAATGTTGGAATTTAGATAATTTAACAATGACATCCCTAAAATTTGATTTTATACTATTAATTTTTTCCCATAACTCAATTGCTTTATCTATAAAATTCATTTTATAATAAGTATCAGCAATTATATAAAGGATATTAAGATAAGAATTTGAATTAAAATCTTTTATCCATTTTAAAGCTTCTTCAAAATATTTAACGGCATTTTGATAATCTTTGTTTTCAAAATATATTAATCCAAGATTAAAGTTAGCATTTAAGGCAAACCTCTCAACAGAAGTAACTTTTGAAAGATATATTATAGCATTCCTAATATCAGAAGTTTCTTTACATGATATACCATAAAAGTATTGAGCATCTGGAGAATTTGGGGCAAGCTTTAAAGCTGCTTGCAAATACTTTTTAGCAATTGAATATTGTTTTTTCTCTATTAAAATTTCACCTGTTGAAAAAATAGCTTTAGCATTATCTTTATCTATTTTTAGGGCTTTTTGGTAAAATTTTAAAGCATGATCCCATTTCTGTTTATTCTTAAATATATCAGCAATCTCTAAACAGGTATATAAATCATCAGGATTATTGTTATAAATAAGCAAAAGTTCTTTCAAAGCTTCATCAAACTGATTCTTATTGAGATAAATATCTGCAAGTTTAAATCTAACTTGAGCTTCTGAAATTCCATAAGTTTCTAAATTATATCTAAAAAGATAATTATACTCGCTTTTTGCTTCATTATAGTTTTTCATATTCCATAAACATTCAGCTAAATAATAGTGATTAATTGGATTATCAGGATCTCTTTTTATAAGCTTTCTCAAATATCCAGCTGCTTCTTCAAATCTTCCCGATGAAATTAATTGTTTTATTTTAGCTATTTTAACTGGTGAAAAAAAAACTTTATAAAGTATAATTGAAATTATAAAAAGAATTCCAGATCCAACACCTATCAATAATGAAATATCCACAAATTCTCCAATTTTTTCTAGAATTTTATTATTACATTTTATGTTTAATTTTTAAATTTTTAAGCTATAATATAAAAAAATATTATTTCTTATTATATAACATTTTTTACCTATATAAAAATATTATATTATATTAATTTTTCAATAATACTATTAGTTATACTATTTTTGATTGTACAATAATATTTATTGTTTATATTTTTTATCGATTATTATTTAAATGTTTATTAAAAAATATTTGGAAAAGAATGAAGAAAAAAATAAAAAAAATTATAATATTAACTTTTATAATTTTCACAACTTTTATATTTCATATAAATAAGTTAAACATTATTTACTCTGAAGAAGAAAATAAAAACTTTATTGAAGGTGAAAAGTATTATATTCAATCTAAATTTCAAATCGCGAAACAATATTTAATTCTAGCTTTAAATGAAGGATATAAAAATGTCTTATTGTTTTATTATTTAGGAAACATATATTTTTTTGATAAAGATTACAAAGAAGCTTTAAAATATTATCTTATTGCTATTGAATATAATAAATATGAAAAAGAACTCAACTATAATATAGGTCTCACTTATTATATGTTGGAGGATTATGTAAACTCAATAAAATATTTTAACAATTGCCTTAAGATTGATCCTATATTTGATAGTGCTTATTTACAACTTGGATTTTGTTATTTTAAACTTAAAGATAAAGCAAAAACAATAGAAAACTTTCAATATTATGTTGCTTATACTAAAAATGAAGAAAAAAAAGAAAAAATATTAAAAATATTAGAACTTTTAAAAGATCCAAACTTTAAATTTCCCGAAAATACTCAAGTAGCAAGTTCTAGCTCATCAACCCAGGGAACCTCTACATCTGGTTCAGGATCAGGAAGTGGGTCATCAGGAAGTGGAACTTCTTCATCATCTGGAAGTACAAGTTCTTTATCTTCACTTTTAGACTCTATATTAAATGATCCTGAAACTGTTGAAATATCTGAACCAACAGGTGAAGAAACTGAAAATGAAGAAGATATTTAATTATTTATTTTAAATAACAAAAAATTTTTTCTAAAATTTTTTAAAATTATTTAAATAAACTAAGGAGTTTTTATGAATAATAAAGATCAAAGATTAAAAAACACAAAACAATTAATTATAGCTATTTCTATTACCGGAATCTTATTACTTATTCTTTCTCTCATCACAGTAAATATAATTAAAAACAATTATATAGATTCAAGGTTAAAATTAGCAAAAACTTTAATTGAAGGCAAAGATTATGAGGAAACAAAAAAATTATTACAAGAAATATTACTAAAATATCCAAATCATTTGTATTCAAATTTAATATATAAAAATTTAATTAAAAATAATTATGATCTTGCATTAAAATTAATAGAAGAGTACCTAAATAAAGGCAAAAAGGAGAATTTAAAAATTGCACAAGAAAAAGAAAAATCAAATACAACTAATTCAAACTCAAATAGTAGTATAAACCAAAAGAATACTAAAGATAAAACTTCTATTTCCAATGAATCTTCAAATACTAAATCATCTGAAAACACATCCCAAAATAGTTCAATAGCACCAAAAACCTCTAAAAATAACGAATCTACAAAAAAAACAACAGCCATATCTTCACCTTCAACTCAATCATCCTCTTCTAGCTCTAGTGTTCAGAATCCTTCAAAAAATCAACAATCTCAAACACAAGAAACTAAACAAACAGAATCAACTACAACACAACAGCAACCAAAAATTGATCCAAATAAACAAAAATATGATGAACTTATAAAAAAAGGAAAAGAAGAATTAAATAAAGGAAATATAGGAAAAGCAATAGAATATTTTGAAGATGCTAAAAAATATAAAAATGATGATTATGAAGCATATGAACAATTAGCCTTATCATATTATAAACTAAATCCTAACTCATCTGAAAACCAGAAAAAAATAATTGAAAATGCAAATAAGGCAACTGATATTAAGAAAGATAGCGTTTTATCTTATGTTCTTTTGGGAAAAATTTATTATAAAAATGGCCTTTATGATAAATCAATAGATTCTTTCAGTAAAGCTTTATCTTATGATCCAAATAATATAGATGCAATGGAAGGAATGGTATTAAATTATATAGCACTTAAAGATGAAGAAAAAGCAAAAAATTATATAGAAAAATTATATAAAGCTGATCCAAAAAATTTTATAGCAAACAAATATCTTGGTAAAATGGCTCTTGATGCAAAAAATTACAATCAAGCTTTAGCCCATATTGAAACTGCATATAAAGTTAATCCTGATGACAAAGAAAACATAATAAATTATTTAAAAGCACTATATTCTTTAAATAAATTTAATGAAGTTATTAGTTTAGCACAAAATTCACTTAAAAAGGAACCTAAATATGTTGATGAATATTTATTCTTATCTCTCTCATACTGGAAAATAGGACAAGGAAATAATTCTATTTCTACATTTAATGAAGGTTTAAAATCAAATAATTACTACGATGAAACTTATAAATATAAATATTTTTATAATTATGGGAAAGTTCTTGCAGATCTTAAAAAATTTAATGAAGCAGAAGAAATGTTTAAAAAATCAATTGAAATAAATAATTCATATCTATTACCTTATGAAGAGTTAGGGTCTCTATATATTAATAACTTAAAGAAATATAAAGAAGCAATCCAAGTTCTGGAAAAAGCAATACAACTTGGAGGGGTAAACTATACGAATTACTTTAATCTTGGAACAGCATATAAAGAAATGGGAGATATGCAAAAAGCTTTAGAAAATTATGCTTCTGCTATTAATGAAAACAAAAAGATAACAGATGTTAACCAAAGATCACAAAATTATGCAAAAGTTTATTCTATAATTGGAAATATGATTTTAAAAGACGATCCAGCAAAATCTTATGAATACTATAAAAAAGCTCTAACATATGCATCTCCATTTATTGAAACTTATAGTGGCTTTTGTGATGCTGCATTAAAAATTGATAATTTTAATGACTTAAATACATTAAATGATACAGTTACTAAATTCGAAGCAAATGTTAAAACTTCCATATCTTCTGATCTTGATATAAATAGAGAGAAAGCAAACTTTTATGTTAAAGCTGGTACTTTATATTTTAAACTTAAAGTTTTTGATAAAGCTGAATCTATGGCAAAAAAGGCTATTTCATTAATAAGTAAATATGCATCAGCTTATGATCTTATAATAGAAGCTCTAATTGCACAAAAAAAGTATGATGAAGCTTTAAAATATATTGATACATATCTTGGTTTTGCAAATGAAGAAAAAAGAAAAGAATTATTAAAAAAGATTGAAGAAATAAATAAAAATAAATAAAATTTTGTAAAAAAATTATTTTAATAAAATTTTTTATAGATTATTTTTTAATTATTTGATATATTTGTTTTAAATTAAATAAAGTGAATATTTGGATCTTATTTATTATATCTAATAACTATTTAAGATTTAACTATTTAATTTAATTTGATTGAAAATAATAAGTTCATTGTAAAATTTTTATTATTAAATATTTTTAATTATTAAAAGAGAGGAATTATTTATGGGAAATTATATTGAGCTTAATGAATCAAATTTTGAAAATGAAGTATTAAAATCAGATTTACCTGTTCTTGTTGACTTTTGGGCTCCATGGTGTGGTCCATGTAAAATGATATCTCCATTTATTGATGAAATAGCTAAAGAATATACAGGGAAATTAAAAGTTTGTAAATTAAACACAGATGAAGGTTTCGAAATATCTTCCAAATACCAAATTGTTTCAATACCAACATTAATTCTTTTTATAGGTGGAAAAGAAATAAAAAGAATTATAGGTGCTATGCCAAAAAATCAGATAGTTAAGTTTATTGAAGAAAACTTAAAAAAATAAAAAATGGATGATTTAGAGAGAAACAAATCTGAGATATACAAAAAATTAGATTTAAATTTTATATTAAAAGAAATTGAAAATTTTACTCAAAACTTAAATGATAACTATTACTTAATTTTTTCCGAATACCTTATAGAATTAATTCATAATAAATCATCAATAAATTCCAACAAAGAACAAAAGAAAAATAAAATATTGTTTTTTATTAATAATATTTCATCTTTTATTATATTCTTTGAATTATTTAAAAACCCTAATTTCTATTTTAATTATAAAAAGCAATTATATTCATTTATATTTATCATATATCATCATAATAATATACTTTACAATCTAAATAATCTAATTTTTGTTACAGGGGATTTTAATTATATTGATAATATTTTACTAAATGGTTTTGATGAACTTTTTTTTCTTGATTCAAAAATTATTATTCTTGAAGAAAATTTTCATGAAAAAATAGCTAAAAATTTATTAGAAACTAAAATAAAACTAGAAAATTCATATTCTAATTACTTAGAGAAAAATTCTATATCATTTCAATATTTAAATTACCAGAACTTTCTTGATAAAATAAAAAATAGCATTAATCTAATAAAATTAAAAAATTTATCCTCCTTTTCATCCTCTATACAACATAACCAATATTTAAGAAATTTTTTTAAAAACATTTTTTTAATAAAAAATAATATTATAAATAATTTTTATTCTTATATCAACATTGAAACAAATTATATTAATGTTTTTGGAGCATCTCCAAAATTAAATTATCTATTTAATTACTCTCTTGAAAAAAATCTATATATTTTTGACAATTCAACTAATTTTTCAATTATTTCAAACATAGATCTTTTTTTTTACAAAAATATACCAGTAGATTTCTACATAAACTTCGATACAAACTTTTTTACAATTTTAAGCATCTATAAATTTTTAAATTACTGTCAAAAAATAACCTATAATAACAATAAAGAATTACAAAAACTAAATATACTTACCTCCTTATACTCCCCATATTCATTTATTTTAAGAAAAATAAAATTATCCAATAAAAGTGAATTTATTAATATTATTTTTTGCTCATTTAATTCAATTATAGAACAGATAATATTTGATAATATAATGGTTAATCAAAATAATTTCTCTGGAACATCTATAAATATGTTAGTAAATTTTTTAAACATTCTAGCGATTAAAAGTAGATCAAAATTTTTTTTAAAAATTATTGGATCAGATTATGAAAATTTAGATTTCAATTTTAATAAAATATCCCATCATAAATTGTATCCACTTTTTTATTATATTTTAAAACATGAAAATTATATCAAAAATATTCATAGCTGGGAAGCTAAAAATATTTATTACTCTTCTGAAAAACACAATTCATATAAACTTGATATTTCATTAAAAAATTTTGATAATATAAAAACTAATTTTATTAAAGACTTAAATTCATATAATAATTTTTTTTATAATAAAACACCAAATAATAAAGAAAATAATAGATATGAAATGATTCCTTTTGATATAAATAGATTTACTCAAAATATTGATAATTTAAAAATAATCATTAATGATTTTATAAATAATATTAGTGAATTCATTATTAAATATGGAGAAGAAAATTTATTAACAAATTATTATTATGATACGAAATATAATGATAATTTATTTATAAAAAATCTATTTAAAGAATTATTTTTTAGTGAAATCTATTGCAACTTAACAAAAAACGAACTTAAATATTCAAAAAAAATTAAGAAAATAAAAAAGTTTTTAAATTTTATTTAATTTTTAATATTTATTTTTATACATTTATAATAATAATAAAAATAATCATAAAATTCATTAAATAAACTATGTTTAAATAATAAAACATTAATAGCTAGAAATTTAGTAAATCAACGATATTAAAATTAGCTAATATTAATATCATATAGATAATATTGTTTATTGATAATCTTTTTTAAAATAATTTCAGCATCTATGATATTTCTAAAAATAGTGGGGTAAAAACAGAAGTTAATTATAGCTAAAATCATATTTATTGACACTGGAATCATTTTCAAAAAACATTTTAGTCTAATTTATCTAAAATATTCAAAAATAATTTTTATAATATAAATAGTTTTTTTATATTAAATAGGATTAATATAAATAAATTAAAAAATTAAATTATTAGTAATTTTCAAACTAAATAGAATTTTAATTTTACTATATAATCTTTTTCATTTTTTCTTATATTTTCTACTCTTTTTCTCAATTTTACTAATCCATAAATAAGTTAACCATCCTATAACTAACATCGAAACAGTAAAAATACCATAAGAAATAGGCCATGGAATTTTCTGAGTCATCATTGAAAATTCAGACATACCCCCTATACTTGCAATTAGATTTAATGGTAAAAATATTATATTAATAACAGTAAGATTTTTAATCATAACATTCATGTTATTATTGACTATAGTTCCCCTTGCATCCATTAGTCCTGCAAAAATTTGGGAATATATCTCCGCTTGCTTACTTGCTTGTTCATTCTCAATAATTATATCATTTAAATAATCAATAATATATGGATCAGCATTATTAGCTTTTAAATAAACTAACAATTTATTTAATAAAATTTTATTGCCATTTATTGCATCTAAATAAAATATTAAAATCTCACTCAAATTAAACATTTGTAATAAATACTCATTTTCCATAGATTCATTTATTTTTTCTTGAATGTCCCTTGATATTAATTTAATTACTTTTAAATGCTCAATAAAATGTTTAATAGTATTGTTTTGTATAGCAAAAATTGCACCTATCAGTGAACTTATATCTAATTTACTTTTTTCATCAATTAACTGACAATAATCAGAAGAAATAATTATTAAATTATCTTTAGTTAAAAAAAATCCAAGAGATAAAATACTAAATGAAGGATAATCTCCTAATTTCAATGCACTTGGAATCTTCCATATTAAAGTTAAATTCTCTTTATTTATTTCAAATCTAGGAACTTCTTCTGGATCTAAAGCTGATGACAGAGTATGTAAATCAATTAAATAATTTTTGTTTATATATTCTTTTTCATCTTCACTTATTTTATAATAATATAAAATATTACCATTATCATTCTTTGATAGTGTGTTATTATCTATTTGATATTTTATAAGCATTTTACTCCTCCTTTTTGAAAAAAGTCTTATTTCAATTACCTAAAGTTAATTTAAATCTATAAAAATTATTTATTAAATCCTTATTATTTTTAATTTTATAAAATATCTAATTTATTAAAAATTATAAATAATAATTGTCAAACAATATTTTTGTATTATATGTAAAATAATAATTCCTATTATTTTATAAAAATTAGTAATAAAACTAGATGTTTTTAATTTCATTTTAAGTATTCTTTGATTAAATAAAAACAATTCCAAGAACCTTTACATCTAAATTTTTATATATTTTTGTTCATTATTGGTATCTTTTTAATAATTTTCTGTATATTTTAATCTTAAATTATTAACAAATAAATTATTGAATAATCTTGTCAAAATATCATTATATATTAACTTATCTATTAATTTTTTAATTCACCTAAATTATTAGTTGCATATAGTATTCCAACAAAAAATAGTTTGACAAATTCTGGTTGAAAACCAGCATGATGTAAAGAATATAACATCGCTGCAAATATTATTGCCGGTAAAATCCCAAAAGATTTCTCTATTTTAGTTCTTATAAATGAA
>JAOAHJ010000031.1 GCA_026415295.1 Spirochaetota bacterium
ATCTACATTACATCCTCTTTTAACAGCTGTACAATAAGAAAGTAGTTGTAATGGTATAACATTAACAATAGGGGAAAGTAAAGGTAAAGTTTTAGGGACAGGAATTATAAAGTCTGTATATTTTCTTAATTTATCATCATTTTCATTGCAAATAATTATTAGTTGTCCTTTTCTTGCTTTAACTTCTTCAATATTTGAAATTATTTTTTCGTATAATGGATCTTGGGTTGCTATAAAAATTACAGGCATATTTTCATCTATTAAGGCTATAGGGCCATGTTTCATTTCAGCAGCAGGATAACCTTCTGCATGGATATAGGATATTTCTTTAAGCTTTAATGCACCTTCAAGTGCAACAGGGAAATTTACACCTCTACCTAAAAAAATTGCATTGCTACTATTTGCAATTTTATTTGCAATATCTTCAATAAGTGAAGCATATTTTAAAGTTTCATTTACTTTGTTTGGTAAATTTTTTAGTTCTTCAAGATAAGAATATGATTCTTCAAATGAAAGATTATTAAGCCTTCCAAGAAGTATTGATATTAGGAAAAGCACAGTAATTTGTGAAGTAAATGCTTTTGTAGAAGCTACACCAATTTCAGGGCCAGCATGTAAATAAACACCACCATCAGTTTCTCTTGCAATCGTTGAATTAACAACATTACATATTCCAAGAGCAAGAGATCCTTTTCTTTTAGCCTCTCTTAATGCTGCAATTGTATCTGCTGTTTCTCCTGATTGTGATATAAAAAAAGTTAGTGTATTTTCATTTAAAACTGGATTTCTATACCTAAATTCTGAAGCATATTCAACTTCTGTTGGTATTCTTGCAAAGTTTTCTATATAATATTTGCCTATTAAAGCAGCATGCCATGAAGTCCCACAACCAGAGAGGATAATCCTATTACATTTTTTAATTCTTTCAATATTAGAATCGAGTCCATCTAGTCTTGCATTTGAGTTTTCAAGGTCAATTCTTCCTCTTATTGCATTTTCAATTGTTTGTGGTTGTTCATATATTTCTTTTAGCATATAATGTGGAAAACCACCTTTTTCTATTTCTGAAATATCCATTAAAACTTTTTGTATATTTTTATTTATCCTAGATTTATTTATATCATAAAAAGCAAAACTATCTTTTGTTAATATAACAATTTCTTCTTCTTCCACATATATAATATCTTTTGTATATTTTATAATTGCAGCTATATCAGAAGCTAAAAACATTTCATCTTTGCCTTTTCCAATAATAAGAGGGGAACCTTTTTTACAGGCAAATATTTTATCTGGTTCATATTTTGAAATAATTGCAAAAGCATATGAACCAACAACTTCTTTCATTGAAAGAACTATTGCATCAATCATGTTTTTTGTTGTTTGGTAATTTTCTTCAATTAGATGTGCAAAAATCTCTGTGTCAGTTTCTGAAACAAATTTATGGCCTTTGTTTTGTAAATATTTTTTTAGACTCGAGTAATTTTCAATTATTCCATTATGCACAAGTGCAATATCACCAGTACAGTCTATTTGTGGATGAGAATTAATTTTTGAAGGTTCTCCATGAGTTGCCCATCTAGTATGGGCAATTCCAACCTTATAATCTAAATAGTTATTTTCTAAAAGATTTTCAAGTGTTGAAACTTTTCCTTTTTCTTTAACTACAATAATATTTTTAGAAGAGATCATTGCAATTCCAGCTGAATCATAACCTCTATACTCTAATTTTTTAAGTCCCTCAATCAAAATATCTTTGCAATTATTAAAACCTATATACCCGACAATTCCACACATAGGATTTATTCCTTTTATTTATTTAAAATTTATATTTTTAATTATTGTACTTGATATTTTTTTTTAAAAAATAATTCTAATTTTTCTGCTAATATTTTTTTTGGAATTGGTTTAACAAGATAATCTTTAGCTCCAAGTTTTAAACATTTGTTTTTTGTATATTCATCATTTAAAGCAGAAAGAACTATTATATCTACCTCTTTATTTAATAATTTAATAACTTCTTGTCCAGAAATTCCAGCCATCATGAGGTCTAGTAAAACTAAGTCATAGTATTTATTTTCTATATTTTTTATAGCAGAGTATCCATCATAAACTTGATCAACATTATATCCCAACAATTTTAATTCTAAAGCATGCATTTCATTTATATCTATATCATCTTCAACAAGTAAAATTGTTCTATTTAATTGGCTTAATTTATTCTGAATATTATTTTGTGAATTTTTGATATAATTTTTTATCAATAATCTATATGTAGGAATTCCATTTTTTTCAAACTCCGATTCTATTTTTAATTTTAGTTCTTTTGTTTCTTCTTTTATTGCTAGTTCTTTATTAAAAGTTGGAGAATTTGAATCTGTTGCAAGGAATTCAGAGTGTCTATCAACATAAAAACCATAGTGATCAGTTGAAAAAAATTTTTCAATAACAAGTTTCATAAATGGATAATTTGTTGATCCAATCTGTAATTTATAGGAAGGGCAGTTATTAATAATTTCGAGTTTAAAAAAAGAAAGAATTGCATTTTTATCATTACTTTCAAAAATATCTTTAACCTTCTTTTTAACTTCTGGATTATTTATTTCTTTATTGTTATAAGCAATTTCGATATATATAGATATAGCTTTTTTTATAAGTTCACAGCTAATTTCTTCAAAAAGCATATAAAGAAATCTCCTAAATTAATATAGCTTACTTTAAATTATTTACAACCAGACATATTATTAAAAAATGATAAAAAGTTTATTTAATTTATATAAAAAAAATTTATTTAAATAAAAAAAGCAGGGGATTAACCCCTGCTATAAATGCCGAGAGGTGGAATCGAACCGCCGACACAAGGATTTTCAGTCCTTTGCTCTACCGACTGAGCTATCTCGGCTTTACGGAAGAAATATAAAAATTTAAATTTTTTTGTCAAGAAGTTTTTTAATATTGTTTGCAGAAATGATTATATCATTCCATAATTCAACTTTATTTTTATTTATCTTAAAATTTGTTATTTTTTTATCAATATTAGTCTCACCTATGTTAAATTTAGTTATATCTCCATTATATTTTATAAATAAATCAAGAACCCCTTTAAAAGTATACTTTTTTTCATATAGCAATTTTTTAACGATCTCTATTTTTTCAATATCAATCTTTGAATATATTCTATGACCAAATCTGTTTTTTTTTGGAGATAAGAAAGGTATAAAATTCTCCCAATTTCTTAAAGTATAAGGTTTTATATCCAATAAATCACAAACTTCTTTTATAGAATAATAAATTTTTTCATTTTCAAACTGCTTCATTTTTTACTAAATTTTATCTTGTTTTCTTTTCCATTAATTAGTCTTTTTATATTTTCTTTATGTCTCCATAATATTATAAAAAAAACTAAAAAAGTAAAGATTATTAAAAAAATATCTTTAAATAAAAAAATAGAAAGTAAAGAAACAGCAAAGGATGAAATAATAGATCCTAGAGAGACATATTTAGTTAAAATTACAGTTAAAACAAAAATTAATAAACCAATTAAAACTATAAACGAGTTTAAGAAAAGAAAAATGCCGACTGTAGTCGCAACACCTTTACCACCCTTAAACTTAAGAAATGGATTAAAAATATTACCTATTAAAATAAAAAATGCACATAATATTAAAAAGTAGTTTTGTGGTACTAAATTGATATTTATCAATAGATAGATATTTTTTAAAATTATTAAAGTTAAGAAACTCTTTGATATATCAATAAATAGTACAATCGCTCCAAATATAGGTCCTAAAACTCTTAATGTATTTGTTGCTCCAATATTTCCAGAACCTTCCTTCCTGATATCTATCCCTTTAATCTTACCAATAATATAACCAGTTGGAATAGCCCCTATTAGATAAGAAAAAATAATACATATAAATAGCAAAGTAAATTGTAAAAACATATTTTTTCTCCCTTTTGATTAATTTGATTTTATAAAATTTTTTTTATTCTCTTTTTTTATATTTTATTTTAACAGGTATAGATTCTAGATTAAATTCTTTTCTTAATCTATTTATTAAAAAATCGGTATAGTAAGAGGGAATGTCTTTAGGATTTTTATTAACAAATATAAGAAAAGTTAGAGGAAATTTTGATACAACCACTGAATATAAAAGATTCAAATAAGATTTCCCTATCAATATTTGTTTTGTATTTTTACAATTTTCAATATATTTGTTTAACTCTGATGTTTTATAATCTTGATTTAATCGACCATAAAGATCTTTAATATATTTAAAGATTTTCCCAATTCCTCTTTTTTCTTTTGCACTTATAAAAAACCTTTTTACAAATTTAATATGGGGAAATAGATAATCTATTTCATCTTCTAAATCATCAACATTACCTTCAAATAAGTCTATTTTATTTACAATTAATATAAAAGGTTTTCCTTTTTTTATTATATAATCTGCAATTTTTTTATCTTGCTTTTTTATAAGATCAGGATAATCAACCATTAATAAAACAATATCAGCTCTATCAACAGAATCGAATGCTCTTTGTATTGAGTAAAATTCAACATTTTCTTTAATACTTTTTTTTCTTCTTATTCCTGCAGTATCTATAAATTTTATTTTTAAGCCTTCAAAAGAGATTGTTTCTTCAATAGAATCAACAGTTGTTCCTGGTATTTCTGAAACTATTGTTCTTTGATCGTTTATGATAGAGTTAAAAAAAGATGATTTTCCAACATTTGGCCTACCTAATATTACTACTTTTATTTCAGTATCCTTATTATCTTTTTCATAGAAAATAGTATAGGATGATTTCTTTATGAATTTTAATATCTCTTCTTCAATTAAATCAATATTGTATTTGTTTATAGATGATACAAAAATAAAATTTTTTACTCCCAAACTGAAAATCTCTTTATCAGGTATTTCATCTGCCTTTTTATCAGCTTTATTCAATATTAAAATATAATCTTTTTTTAGTTTTTTAATAATCTTTAAATAGTTTATGTCTTCTTCTATAATATTATGTCGATCGACTACAAATAGTATGAGACTGGCATTTTTAATAACTTTTAATGTTTTATTTTTAACTTCATTATAAAGTGGATCTTTTGAATTAAATTCAAAACCACCAGTATCTATAAGTTTAATTTTATAACCTTCTATATCAATATAAGCTTCTATATAATCTCTTGTAGTTCCAGGTTTATCAGATTCAACTGCAATTCTTTTACCTACTAATGAATTAAAAAGAGTGGATTTTCCTACATTAAATCTTCCAGTTATTACAACACTAAACATATTATTCCATATTATAAATTTTTTTATGTTTCTTGAAAATTAAAAAAATTTATTATGATATTTTTAAAAAGCAGTTTTATATTATTAAATCTGGTAAATATTTTGAAAAAAATTTATTAATTTCTTCCTCAACTTCAGATATATATTTTTTTTGAAGAATTGTTTCGACAAGTTTTTTACAATCTTCGTATCTAATTGAACAAATTATTTTTTTTAACTCATTAGTATATATAGGAGATATTGAAAAATTTTTTAATCCAAGTCCTATTAAAATTGGAACGGATTTAACATCTGAAGCCATTTCTCCACACATCGAAATTTCAATGTTATTTCTATGTGCAGCATCTATTATGATTTTTAGTGCTTTTATTACTGCAGGATTTGAATATTTAAATAGATATGCAACCTTTTCATTTCCCCTATCACATGCAAGAAGATATTGGATAAGGTCGTTAGTTCCTATAGAAAAAAAATCGCACTCTTTGGCAAAGTTATCTAAATTAAAGATTATTGAAGGAACTTCAACCATTATTCCAAATTTATATTTTTCGGTGTGCTCAATATTTTGTTTTCTTAAAGTTTCTAAAACTTCTTTAATAATTTTTTTTGCTTCAATGACCTCTTCTATGTTAGTAATCATTGGAATCATGATATAGAGATTTTTTGAATAATAGCCTGCTCTCAAAATTGCTCTTAATTGAGTTTTAAATATTTCTAATCTTTCAAGGCAAAATCTTATTGCTCTCCAACCCAAAAATGGGTTTTTTTCAAATGGGGTATTATATCCTGGAATAACTTTATCTCCACCAAGGTCAAGGGTTCTTATTATTACTTTAGTTTCTTTAGAAAAGAAGTCAAATATTTGTTTATATTTTTTGTATTGATATTCTTCATCAGGAAAACTGTTATTTTCTAAAACTAAAAACTCAGATCTAAAAAGTCCTATCCCTGAACTACCATTTTCTTTTACTAGTTGTAATTCTTCAAGTATTTCAATATTTGAAAGTATCTCTATTTTTCTACCATCAAGTGTAATAGGAACTCTATCTCTAAATATTTTGATACTTTGTTCAAATTCAAATAACTTCTTTTTAAGAAAATAAGCTTCTTCAAGTTCTTCTTCTGATGGATTTATTATTATTTCACCTTTAGAACTATTAAGAATAACTATATCTCCATTTTTAATTTCAGATGTAATAAACTCAACACCAAGAACTGTAGGTATATTTAAAGCTCTAGCCATTATAGCCATATGTGATGCTTCTCCACCAATTTCTGTAACAATTCCTAAAATATAATCTTTCTTTAATAGTGCAGCATCAGTTGGAGATAGAGTTCTGCAGAAAAGTATAGATTCTTCTTTTAATGATTCTAAAGATGGATGTGATTTTTTGAGTAGATTTCTCATTAATCTTTTGCCAATAGCTGATATATCTTCAGTTCTTTCAGAAAAAATAGAACTTTCGATATTTTTAAATTTAGAGATAATTTCATTTAATACAGTATATAAAACCCATTCTATATTTTTTTGAGTATTTTCAAGTTCTTTAATAATCATGTCTATTATAACTTTATCATCAAGCATCATAAGGAGGGATTTATATATATCTTTTTTATCTCCAGATAAAGAATTATTCAATGATTCTTCTATATCTTTTATTTCTTGTTTTGTTTTTTCAATAGCCTTAAAAAATCTATATTTTTCATACTCAATATTTTCTATATCATATTTTGGTATTGAAAAAACATCTTCAAGATATAAAAAAGCTTTACCAATTACAAGTCCAGGTGAAGCTGAAATTCCTTTAAATTTTTTTCCCATTCGTTTGCCCTTTTGTAAAATTTTTTATTTAAATTCGCTAATCCTAAAATCATGCAAAAAGTTTTTAATCCAATTAATAATAAATTCTAAAAGTTGCATTGTATAAACTTCTTGAGTTTTAAAAGCTTTTACTAAAATAGGATCAATTATCTTTATTTTTAATAAATCCTTACTTATTTTTGTTTTATTGTTGTTTATAAAAAAAAGAAGTTCGTTAAATATTTTCCCTGTTTCAACAAAAGTATGAATTCTTATTCTTTCAACATCTTTATCATTTGAGTGTTTTATAGTAGAAACTATATCTTGGAATTGTTTAGATAAAAATCCTTCTTTACTATAACAGTAATAATTGAAATAAGTGTAAAATTTTTCAAATTCCTTATAGACCTCTTTGCTTGTATTTTTAATATTAAATATAGTTTCCAAATATGGGAAAAGGTGGTTGTAAAAAAGTATTAATGCTCCATATAAGTATTTTAAATCATAGTGAGCACCATCGTAAAAATTGTTGTAGGGATATTTTTTTAACCTTTGATCATATTCTTCCAGAATATTTTCTGCTTTTTTTGTAAAACTATTTTCTTTGTTTTTTTCTTTTTTTTGTTTTTCTAAACACATTAAGTATTTTTGCTCTAAAGCTTCCTCTTCAGCTTTAAAAAATATTTCTAAATCTATTTTATTTGTTAAAGCATTTATATATCTATTTTCAAAAGCTTCATAATTAAAACACTCTTTTCCAAAAAGTTTCTCAAATTCTTTATATCTTTCTTTTATCTGTTCATACTTTAATTTTATTTCTTTTTCTTTGTTTTTATTAAACATGATATAAATCACTTTTATTATTTTTTTTTTAATATAATTTAAGTTTTGTGAAAATCAAGAATTTGATAATTAATAAATTAATTAGTGCTACCTCTATTAAAACTATAGGAGATTATACAATTAATCCTTATAAAGGCTGTTCATTTGGTTGTAAATATTGCTATGTTATTAATATGAAAAACATAAAAGAAAAGAATAAGTGGGGTAATTTTGTTTTTGTTAAGGAAAATGTTGATAAAATTTTAGAAAAAGAGTTAAATTTGATATTAAAAGAAAAAAAGTCAGAAAAAGAGAAAATTGAAAATTTAAATAGTAAAATTTCAAATAGAATTATTATTGGATCATCATGTGATCCATATCAACCTGTTGAACTGATTATGAATTCTACAAGAAAAATAATTGATCAAATAAGAAAAAAAAACTTACCATTCTTTTTGATGACAAAATCTCCTTTATTATTAAAAGATTTAAATATATTTTCATATAATATTTACAACAGAATTTGTTTTACAATAAATGATGATATCATAATAAATAATTATGAAAGGTCTTATTCTAAAATTATGAGATTTTTAACATATTTTATAGTTTTGTTTTATGATATTGATATATATATACATTATGGACCATTTTTCCCATTTTTTTGTGATTTAAAAAAATTTGTTGAGGAATTAATTTTTTATTTATTTTTATTTAAAAACAATTTTATTCCTTATTTAGAATTAAATAATAGATTTGAAAAATCTTTAAAAAATATTGGACCATTTGAAGATAAAGATATTATATTTAAAAATTTTTTTCTTTTAATAAAGAGTATTGGTTTTGATTTTAATTGTTTTGTTGAAAGAATTAAAAATGTAAAATTTGAAGAAATTATTAAGAAAATAAAAATAAATATAGAAATTATTAACTTAAAGGAGATATATAAACCTAATTTTGAAATTATTTTTAATAAAATGAAAAATATTAACCTCTATAATTTGGAGAAGTTTATTTCTGTTTTTCAAAGTAAAGATAATTATGATGAATATTTGTTTATGCTTGAAAATATTATTTTAAGGTTAAAAAATGAATATGGTATTAAAATTTTTTTATTAGAAAGGGAATTTGATAAATTTTATTCTGAAGATTTCAATTTAAAAATTTAAATAAAAATTAAGTTAATACAATGTTTAAAGGAAATTTTTTATATAGATATATATTTATTTAATCAACATAAAGAAATAGACATTTTAAGTAATGAGTTTCTCTTGCATAAATCAAGATAGGATGATCTTCACTCTGATAGCCTACATCTATAATTTTTGCAATTCTATTAGCTTTCTTGGCTGCAGTCATTACTGCATCAATAAAGTATTCAAGTGAAATACGACCTGTACAACTTGATGTAATTAAAAAAGATTTATTAGAGAGAAGATTAAAAGCAAGATAATTAATATCAATATATCCTTTAATTGCTTCCTTAATTTTTTTATTGGAATGAGTAAGTTTTGGAGGGTCTAATATTATTAAATCATATTTATTTTGTTTTGAGATTTCATTTTTGGTAAATTTAAAGTAATCTTCTACATAGAAATCAATATTTTGAAATTTGTTTAATATTTTATTTTCTTTTGCAGTTTTTATAGCTTCTTCAGAGCAATCAATACTTAATACTTTTTTAGCTCCACCTTTAATACAATTAAAACCAAATCCTCCAGTATAACAAAAAAAATCAAGAACATTTTTTCCTTCTGCATATTTTGAAACTTTAAATCTATTATTTCTCTGATCATAATAAAAACCTGTCTTTTGTGTACTACTAAAATTGATTTTATATTTTATTTCGTTTTCTTCAATTATTGTATAAAAGTTATTAATTAAATTTTCTATTTCTTTGTTTTCAATTTTATTTTTATTAATTTTTATATAACTTTTATTATTGTAATATTCAAGATAATTTTTTAAGCTAACAATTTCATTATTTATTAAATGTTTATTGTTAATCAGGATTTCATCTTCGAAAAAGAGTCCCTCTTGTTTTTTGATATGAGTTTCATTTTTAATTATAATAATTTCAGGTGAAAAAAATTCTATTAAAACCTCAATGATTATTTTTAAATATGAAAATGACAAAAGAGATGTAATTTGTATTACCAAATAGTTATTATATTTATCAATAGTTAATCCTGAAAATCCATCAGACTCAGAATAAAATATTCGACATGATAGTTCATTAATATTCTTCTTAAATAAATTTTCTCTTAATTTAAAAGCATTATTAAAAATATTATTAAAAAATGATTTATCTAGAATATCAATTTTAGAATTTGATATAACTCTTATTCTTATATCACTGTTTTCATTATAAAAACCTGTACCTATGAAATTATTCGAATTATCAAAAATGTGAATTAGTTCTCCTGTTTGGGGCTTTGAAGGATTATATGATAGAATAGCCCCTTCAAATATCCATGGATGTCCATATAAATATTTATTTTTATTTATTATAGCTTTTTTATTTACAATAGATTTTTTCATCCTAAAATGTCTTCATATGGTATTTTTAAATCAATTTTTTGACTAATATTTTCAAATGAAAAAGAATATGAGTATGCTTTATTAAGATTTGTAACTTTTGATGGAATATTTTGAGAATTTTCTGCTTTGGTAAGATAGAAAAACGATGCTTTTTGTAAAAAATCTTCAAGTGGTGAAGTTTTATTTAAAGAATTATTTTCGTTTATGATTGAATTACCATTGGTATTATGTAGATTCTTGTATTTATTATTATTAGATAATAGATTATTAATAAGAATTGATGAATATAAATTATTATAACCTATTATTTTCATAACACATTTAACTTTCTAAAAATTTATTTTAATTATAAAATATAAGATAATTATCTAATACTTTCTATAGAAATTATAATACAAAAAATTAATTTTTAAATAATAAACTTATAAAATATAAAATACTCATAAAAATAATAAATATTGGAGTAAATGGTAAATTTAGGTTATAACTAAAAAACAAAGATATATATGAGGCAAAAATATTAACAATAAAAGAAATAATAATAACATTTTTCAAATTCTTATTAAGGTTTAATGCAATCATAGCGGGTAAAGTAAATAATGCTATGATTAGAAGTATTCCAACTATTTGTATTAAAAGAAAAACTGTTAATGAAATTGATAATATAACTAAAAATCTTAGCAAAGAAACTTTTATTTTTTTTATCTTAAGGAGTTCTTCATCAAAACCAAAAATAAATAAAATATTAAAAAAAAGTGCAAAAAAAATTATTATAAATAGAGTAATAAAAATAAGCAGGTAAAAACTATTTTTATCTAAAAGTAAAATGTTACCAAAAAGATATTTTTGTATTTCTTGATTGTAACCAGGAGTAAGGAAAATAAAAAAAATACCTACTGCCATTCCAAGTGACCATATAATACTTAATATTGAGTCAACCCTTTCATTTTTTTTATTAATTAATCTTTCAATAATTATTGAATAAATAATTGTAAAAAGTAAACCACCATTAAAAGGATTGAAAATTTCATAGGAAGTCAATTTATAAATATAGTTAAATAATCCAATACCTCCAAGAACTCCATGAGATATAGCTCCTGCAATATATGTTTGTCTATTAATTACCGTATATGTTCCTATTGTTGAAGAAAGAAGGGAGACAAAAAATAAAGAAAAGAAACTATATTGCAAAAAATTATAATTTGTTAGTGCATCAAAAAAATCAGCAAAGAATTGAAATAATGTTAAATTATTGAGAATAAATTTTAACATTAATTGCCCTTTTTTATTTAATTAGACGAAGATTTGTGATCAACTTTTTTTATATTACAATTATAAAAATCTTTACTTATAAAATTTAGTAAATCATTATTATTTAGGTTAATATTTTTTGCTTGATGCATTATTAGTTTTCTATTTAAACAAAAAATTTTATCAGATATTTCAGGTACAATATCAATATCATGAGAAATTAAAATAATAGTATTTTGTTCTTTTAGTTTTTGAAGTTTTTCATATATAAAAATTTGTGTTTCTCTATCTAAATTGGATGTTGGCTCATCTAGTATTATAACTTCAGATTTAGAGGCTAAAGCTCTTGCAATCAAAATTTTTTGTTTTTGCCCTCCTGATAATTCCTTAAAAGATTTTTTTGCTAAATTTTCAATTTTTAATTCCTTCAAAATTTGATAAGCAAATTCTATATCATCTTTTTTGTAAAAATTAACAAATTTCTTTTTTTTTAATCTTCCTGACAGAACTATATCAATTGCAAGTATCGGATATAGTGGATCATAGTTTAAAAATTGTGGAACATAAGAAATATTTATATCATTAACTAAATTATTATCCCTAAAATATTTGATAGAACCACTTGATGGCTTATAAATACCAAGGAACAATTTGGCAAGGGTTGTTTTACCACTTCCATTTGGTCCTATAATAGAAATGAAATCATCTTTAAATATATTAAAGGAAATATCTTCAAGTATTGGATACTCATCATATTTAGAAAAATAATAGTAAACATTACTAAATTCAATTAATAAATATTTTTTATTCATATTTTAATTTAATTTTATCTTATCTTTTATTTAGTAATATACCTGAAAAATTCTATATAGATTATCAAATGTTTCAAATATATTATAATTAAGAATGTTAATCTGTTCGATTTTTAAATTTAATTCTTTTTTAAAGACTCCTTCATATGAAGTTGGAAAGTGTGGACTTGTTATAAATACTTTAATGTTATTCATTCTAGCAATTTTAAAGAGATAATTTAAATCTTTTAATGTAGGTTCTTTTCCTTCAATTTCAACTAATATTTGTTTTATATTAAAATCTTTTGAAAAATAAGTTAATATAGGGTGGTAGACGAGTATAAATTTAATATTCTTCTCTTTTATTATTTTATTAAATAAATCAATATAATTATCTATTTTTAAAATTAAATTATCAGAGTTTTCTTTAGCAATTTTTTGTAAATCAGGATAATTATTTTTAATAAATTCATAAATGTTTTTAAGAATTATTTTCAAATTAATTAAGCTTACCCAGATATGAATATCGAATTGTTCATAATTTTTATTATTATTTTGATTAAATTTTTTATTTGTATTGTTTTTTGTTGAATTTTCATTTTTATTATCAGTTTCATGATCAATATTTTCTATTAATTCAATTCCTTCTGAAATATTATATATTAAGAGATTTGAGTTTGTTCTTTTTATTTTTTCAATAATTATGGTTTCAAAAGGAAGATTTGTTGAAAGATACACGGAAGCTTGAGCTAATTTTTCCAAATCCTTTGGTAAAACTTCAAAAGTATGGGGTTCGAAATTTTTATTTATTATTGTCTTTACTTCAATTTTATTATTTGAAATAAAATCTATTAAGTATTTAATGGGTTCAATTGATGTGTAAATAATTTTATTGCCTTGAGTAAACTTTTTATTGCAAGAAATATAGGAAAAAAAAATTAGTATTATAAATATAGTAATAATTAATTTTGACAAAAAAACATTTTCCTTTAGCATATTTAAGATTTTATAAATTTATATTAATTTATTTTTATTGATTAAAAAACCAATCATAAAAAATTAATTAATATTTTGTTATAAGATTTAAAAATTTTTTAATTATTAAAAAATAATTAATTTTATTTACTTTTTTTACATTTTATGAAAATTTCTCCACATTTATTACATTTTAAAATTTCATGATTAATTAAAAGTTCTTCAACATGTTTTTTTTGGTTTTCATTTAAAACACCGCTACCATTGCATAATGGACAAACATTTTCCAATGCTTTTAATATGGCAATTCTAATAAAATTAGATTTATCTTCTATAAAAGATAATCTTTCATATAGGTTTTTGTCAATTTTTAAAGATATAATATAATTTTTTTTGTTAATTTTATTCCTTTTATTATTTTTAATTTCCATAATATTATTAATCAAAAAAAAGTAATACAAAGTATTAAAATTGTCAAATTTTTTATTAATTAAATTTTCTTAATTAAAAAATTGAAAAAAAAATTAAAATGATATTTAACTAAAAATATTTTTTTATAAGAATTTATTTATAGATTTTATTTAATTGATATAACTTTCATTTAAAGTAATAATTATAATAAAAATAAAATAGATAAAAATGAAGTATTTAAAAAAATAATTAGATAAGGAAAGTTAATGATTTTAGCTCTTATTTCAGCTTTATTCTCAAGTATTTGTTGGGCACACAACTCAATAGTTTATACTTTAGCAGGAGAAAGAGTTGGTTCTAAAACTGTTGCAAATATTAGATTATGGTTTTCTATACCATTTTCTATTATTTTTAATTTGATTTTTTTAAAAAGCTTTATTCCAATTCCTACAAACCAGATTAGTTTTTATTTATATTCCTTACTTTCTGGTTTTTTAGGGTTTTTTTTAGCTGATTTGTTAATTTTTGAAGCTTTTGTTTTAATTGGACCAAAAAATACTCTTATAACTTTAACTTTGACTCCAGTATTTAATATTATATTTGGTTATCTTCTATTTAAGGACATTTTTAACATCAAACAAATTATTGGTTCATTTTTCGTTATAATAGGAATTATTGGTGTTATATATTTTGATAACAATAGTAAAGAAGAAAACATAAGTGATCAAAAAATAAAAAAAGAAGAATATTTTATTGGATTTTTGTTAGCTGTTGGTGGTGCTTTTATTCAATCTCTTGGTTCTGTTTTTGCTAAATATTCTTTTAACAGCAATGTTGGCCCATTTGAAACTAATTTTTATAGATTAATTGGTGGATTTGTTGGAATAAATTTATATTCTTTAATTAAAAAGGAGTTAAAGAATGATTTTTTAAAGATGAAAGATAAGAAATCTGTTTTTTTGATTTCATTTGGAGCTTTAGTCGGGCCTGTTCTTGGCGTATCTGCAGCTCTTTATTCTATAAAGAAAATTTCAATAGGATTAACATCAGTGCTTACAAATTTGTCTCCTGCTTTTGTTGTACCAATGGAATATTTTATCATGAAAAAAAAGATAAATAAGGTAGTATTAATTTTTATTTTAATATCTATTTTAGGGACAATTGCAATATTTATTTAATTTTTTATTATTGTTAATTTTTTATTTTTATTAATATTTTAATAAATACTCATTTATTTTATTTCAGATATATATGCATTAAAATTTCTTAATCATATTTTATTTTAATTAGTGATTATAAATAAATAATATCTTTTTCCTCTATTATTTTTTTGTTTTTATTTAAATTTAATATCAAATTTCCTTTTAATAAACCTGAAAAATTATAAAATTCTGAAGTAATTAATGTAATACAGCTTTTATTAAAAGTAAAACCTTTTACATCTGGTTGGTGACCTCTTATTAAATAATCAAAATTTAATTGAGATTTTATTTTTATATATTCTTCTTCCTCATAAAAGAAATCTGCTCTTTTAATAAAATTTTTTAATTCTTTGGGTTTTATGTCTCCCCAAAGAATATATTTTATAATATTCTTATTTTTATAGAAAATATCTGAGATTTTATTGCATTTATTAATATTTTCTTCAAAATCATTTAAATCTTTAAAAAAGTAGGGTATCCCGTGTAAAAAAAGTATTTTTTCATATCTTCCACAAATTGAGAGGGAATCAAAAAAATTGGTAATATATTCGTTATATTTATAAGCAAATTCGGAAAACCAGAAATCAGAAGGCCAAAAAGATATTATATGGTATATTTCATGGTTACCAGCAAGTAAAATAATATTTTCTGGATATAATATCTTTAACAATACAATAAGTATTATTACTTCAGCTGAGTATTTCCCCCTATCTACATAATCACCAAGAAATACTAAAAGATTAGAATTATTTAAATATTTTAAAATAATTTTTAACAATGAAAATAGGTCCCCATGAATATCCCCAATAAATATAATATTATCTATTTTATTTAATTGATTAGAATCAACATTTACAAAAAGATTCTGTTTTTTAGTTAATTCACATACAATTATGAATAATTCTTTAATGTCAATATCTTTAAATTTATTAAAATCAAAATATAAATTTTCAAATTTTTTTATTTCAAAATTGTTAAAATTAAAGTTATAATTAAAAATATCATATATTTTTTGAAGATAATAATTAATATTGTCATTCATATTTTATAAATGGATCTTCCCCTTTTATTAAACTTTTATGCAGATGATTTATTCCCCAATGATAATAAATATATTCTAAATTTGGGGCATTAAAAATATTAATAAAAGCATCCTTGCCTTTATTAATAATACCAACATTTTCATTATCTTCTAAATCAATTGCTTTTGAAGATGTATATGTTGATGCTTTAAGTATTTCCATAGCATTCATTTTAAGTTTAATAGCAGAAATTGTATAGATTAATAAAATATTTTCTGTACAGTTTGTACCTGGATTAAAATCAGACCCAATTGCTACTTCAATTCCTTTTTCTTTAAATTTGTCAAATGGTGCAAAAGGTTCGTTTAAATAAAAAGCTGTTCCAGGTAAAAGAACAGGAATAGTTTTAGATTTTTTTATTTCTTCTAGTCCTTTTTCAGAAATTTTTAGTAAATGATCAGCACTAACTGCTCCTAATTGACAAGCAAGTTCTGTAGCACCTATGTTTGAAAGCTCATCAGAGTGTATTTTAAGTTTAAATCCTACCTCTTTTGCTTTTGTAAGAATTCTCTCTGTATTTTTTAAATCAAAAACTTTTTCTTCAGAAAAAATATCAAAAAATATAGCTAAGTTTTTACTTTTGACCTCAGGTATTATTTCATTGATAATAGTTTCAACCCATAAGTATTTTTTTTCAGGATAATCAAATTTATATTCTGGAGGATAATCATGAGCTGCAAGACATGTTGGAAATATTTGAATATTTGTATATTCTTTTGCTTTATTAATAATTTTAAGAATTTTTATTTCATCATTTTTAGTTAGTCCATAACCAGATTTTATTTCTATATGAGAAACACCAAATTGGGAAAATTTAAAGATTCTTTGTAAAAGGTTTTTAAGTAAAATTTCTTCAGAAGCTTCTCTTGTTAGCTTTACAGAATAACTTATTCCACCGCCCATTTTAGCTATTTCAAGATAAGAGATCCCTTGATTTCTCAAGAAAAATTCTTTTTCTCTTGAGCCATGAAAGATAGCATGTGTATGTGGATCGACAAATGATGGTGTTAAAGTCTTTTGATTACAATCTATTACTTCTAATTTATAATTTTGAATCTTTTCATTTTGAATTAAAGTATTTAATATTTTTTCTATTAAGTTTTCTTTTTCATAATTAGAATAATAAATAATAAAATTATTCGAAAAATTAAATTTTTCTTTAGTAATTTTTTTTTCAAATATATCTTCTAAAAATAAATAGTAATATTTTCCATTTATTAGAATTATATCACAGTTTGAAAAATTAAAGAAATTACCGTTTAAATCAAAACCGTATAAATTATAGATATCTTTTAAATGAACTATTTTAACCATAAAATACTCTTTTTAATATTTTTAGAAAAATATATATTAATTAAAAAATAATACAATTAATTAAAAAATAAGCTAAATTATTTATAAAAAATCTTAATTTAAATTATCATTTGACATTTAATATAAAATATATTAATAATTTTTATATAGAAATTATTGAATAAAATTTAACTTTACAAAAATTTTTAATTAATATTTTTTATATTAATTAAGGTAAATTATTAGTGGAGATAATATGGAATTTGTTCTAACTGAAGAGGATTTCAAAATATTTAAAGATTTTATATATGAAAAATCAGGGATATATTTTTCAGATATAAATAAGGCAGTTTTAGAAAATAGATTATATGAGATAATGTTGAAAAATAAATATTCAAGTTTAAAAGAATACTATAATATTTTACTAAAAGATGAAGCAGAAGTTAGAAATTTTCTTGATAAAGTTACTACAAATTTAACAAAATTTTTTAGAAATGAACCACAATTTGATGCATTAAAAAATGTAGTTATAAAAGAAATAGTTAAAAGAAATAAAGAAAATGGAATTAATAATATAAGAATATGGTCTGCTGGTTGTTCCTCAGGAGAAGAACCATATACTATAGCAATGATATTTGCAGAAGAATTAGGTTTTAACTCTGGGATTGAGGTTAAAATAGTAGCTTCTGATATATCATTAAAAAGTCTACTCATAGCAAAGGAAGGCTTTTATAGTGAAGAAAAAGTTAAAGATGTTCCTCAGAATTATTTAAATAAATATTTTCAAAAAGTAGGAGATGGATATAGAATTATTGATGAGCTAAAAAAAATGATCAAATTTGATTATCATAATTTAAAGCATGATTTTCCATATAATGATCTAGATATAATATTTTGTAGAAATGTCATTATATATTTTGACCAAAAAACTCAACATGATGTTGTAACTAAGTTTTATAATCTTTTAAGAGATTATGGATACTTGTTTCTTGGTCATTCGGAATCTCTTTTTGGAATGAATACGAAATTTAAATTTAGAAAAGTAGAAAATGCAATATGCTATATTAAAGATGAAAGGAAATAATTTAAATAAATTTTTATAGCTTTTAAAGGTTTTATGAAAGAAAAAATTAAAGTTTTAGTAGTTGATGATTCTGCTGTAATGCGAAAACTATTATCTGAGATAATAAGTAGTGATCCAGAAATGGAAATTGTTTCTACTGCTATAAATGGTAAATTTGCACTGCAAAAACTTATTTCTCTAAAGCCGGATATAATAACCCTCGATATTGAGATGCCAGAGATGAATGGTTTAGAATTTTTAAAAGAAAAAATGAAAATGAAAGATGAAACTCCTGTTGTAGTTATCTCTTCTCTAACATCAGAGGGATCAAAAGTAACAATGGAAGCTTTTGAATTGGGGGCTAAAGATTATATTCATAAGCCATCTGGTTCAATTAGTTTAAATATTAAAGACTTAGAAGAAGAAATTATTTTAAAAATTAAAAATTGGGCTCTTAAATATAAAGATATTTATAAAAAGAGTACTGATATTAGAAAAATAGATAATGAAAATTATACTACTAATTTAAAAAAAGAATCTATTTCTTATTTGGGAAATAAAATTGATAGATCAAGTTTAAAAATTCTTGAGAAAGAGGAAGTTGAACAATTAAAGCACAAGAAAAATAAAATACCTGAAAATCCAGATTTTATTGCTATAGGAATTTCAACTGGAGGTCCGGAAGCTTTAAGGACAATATTACCATTATTAAAAATTGATATTCCTATTATTATTATTCAACATATGCCACCATTTTTTACTAGTGAATTTGCAAAATCCTTGAATAAAATTGTTCAAAATTATAAGGTTGTTGAAGCATCAGACAAAGATAAAATAAAAAGAAATGTTATATATATCGCTCCAGGAGGGAAGCAATTAGGAGTAAAAAAAGTTTATAATGAATATGAAATATTTATTAATGATGATCCACCTGTTAATAATCATAGACCTTCTGTTGATTATTTTTTTAAAACTCTTTATGAGATGGATTCAACTAATTTTATAGCTATTATTATGACTGGTATGGGTAAAGATGGTGCTTATTATATTTCAAAATTAAGGTTAAAGGGAGTTTATACAATAGGGCAGGATGCTGAAACTTCGATTGTTTATGGAATGCCTAAAGTTGCTTTTGAATTAAATGGACTTGATAATGTTTTATCGCTTATTGAAATTCCTGAATTTTTGAATAATATTAAAGAGTAATTATAATAAATTTAAAATTGATTTAGATTAATATAAAAATAAGATTAATGTAATAATTAAATTGATTTAAAAACACAACTGAATATTTAATTGATAATATAATTAAATTCTAATTGATAATGGGGTTAAATATTAAATAATATAAAAGATTAATTTATTAAAAAAAATATATTAATATAAAGATTTGATTTTTAACAAAATTATATTAAATTTTAATCGGGAGGAATTCCATGAATCAAATTGATATAGAAAACAATGATTTTTCAGTTTTGCCATCTATAAATAAGAAAGAACCAGAGGGACTTAAACCTGACGGAACTCCATACAATGTTTTAATTGCTGATGATTCAATGTTTGTTTTAAAATTATTAAAACAATTTTTGACTTCTGAGGGGTACAATGTTATTGATACTGCAGCAGATGGAGAAGAAGCTATAGAAAAATTTCAGAAATATATAAATAAATTAGATCTTGTAACTCTTGATATTACTATGCCTAAAGTAGATGGAATAACAGCCTTAAAAAAAATATTATCAATAAAACCTGATATTTGTATTATTATGATTTCAGCCATTGGTAGAGAAGATCTTGTAAAAGAAGCTTTAACTATTGGAGCAAAAAATTATATTGTTAAACCATTGAATAGAGAAAAAGTTTTATCTAGAATTAAACAAACTTTAGATAGAGTTTATAAAAAAGATTAGTATTATTATAAAACAAATGAATTAAGTTATTTAAGTTAATTTAAATATTTATTAATTAAATTATAATAATTTTTAAAAAATAAAAAGTATAGAAATTAATAAGAATTATAAAATAATTGAAATTCTAAATTTGATCCAAAAAAAAACTTTCAAATACATTCTTAATAGTTCTGATATAATTGGAGAGTTAGAATTATTGAATAATTGTAATGATCTTTTTTATGACTTATTTAGAGAAATTTTTTTTGATAAAAAGACATTAAATAATTATGAAATAGAAAAAGATAATCTGTTTCTTTTTTTTAAACATTTTATTATAATGAATATTTTATTTGTTATACAGTTTTATTTTTATTCTAAATTTAATTTTTATTTAAATTTTAGTCCATTAAAAATATTTCTTATAAAAATTCCTCAAAATGGGGATAAATGTTTGGATTTTGATTATAATAGAAATGATTTTTGCAAATTAGAAATAGATGAAAACTCTTATGGAAATTGCATTTTTCATTATAGGAAGAAAACAAATCTTCCAGCTATAAATTCTTTAAGAGACTATTATTCAAATTTCGATAATCTTTTTCTTGTATCTAATAAAACTATAGAAAAAATACTTGATTCATACTTCTATTTTTCAGTTAATAAAGATAAATATTTCGAGTTATTAAGGTATTTTGATTTAAATATTAATTGCTCACTAAAAGATTTGAAAAAATCTTTTAGAGAAAAAATAAAACAAGAAAATGATAACACAAAAAAGAGAGAATTAATAGAAAATTATAATCTATTGAAGAATTTATTTTTAGAGTAAAAATATAAAAAACAATAAACTTAATATTAAAAATTAATACCTACAATTTTATAATTTGGTCCAAAACCCCTAAGAATAAAGAGAAGAGTATTATTTTCTTTTTTAATAAAAACAAATATGTCATCCTCTTGATAAATAAGAGGAATAAAATTATATTTTTCTGAAAGTTCATTATAGTTTAATATAGAAAAATTGTCTTCTTTATCGGAAAATAGATTAGAATATTTATTAAAAACGAATTCTAAAGTTTTGTTAAAATCTTCTTTTTCAAGAATTTCAAAATTGTTTGTTATTTTATAACATGGATATGAAATATAGTTGCCTAATTCTTTATTATTAAATTTCTCAATATTTTCTTTTACTTTTAAAATGATATTAATAAAATCTTGCTTTGTATATTTTTTTAAAACATCTTTTTGAGGTAAAGGTTTGTTGTAATTAACAGGGTCAAGATATTTTGCAACTTGTAAGAAATCATTTCCCTTTTTTTGATCACCAACACTAAAGTAATACTGTGAAACTTTATAATAAGCAACAGCTAATTTAATTCTATCCGAATAAGAAATATTTGAAAAATTTGAAGAAAAAAATAAAACCATAATGAATAAAAAAATAAATAAAAAATATTTTTTCATACCTCATCCTTTTTTGTAATTAAATTCATAAAGAATAATAATTTCATTTTCTTTAATTTCAAGTTTAAAATTTATTTTGTTGAAATTAAAAATTTCATGCATTACAATAAAAGCAAATTCAGAAATATCATTATTATCCTCTATAATAAATTTTTTATTATTTAGAGTTTTTAATAATTTTGTAATTAAACTATTTAATGAAGGTTGATTATTTATAATAAACTCAATCAAAAAATTTTCAAAAAATGTAAATTTAATATTAAATGAAAGAACTTTTCTTTTTGCAAGAAAAAATATAGTAGCAAACAATAATTCTTCTAATTTATTATAATCAAAAAATAAAATTGAATCATTGTTTAAGTTTTCGAAAAATAGATTTATATTCGATTTAAAAGAATTATTGAAAAATAAAAGGATTTCTTTTAAATCTTCAATTAGATTTAATAATTTGAAGTTTGAATATAAAAAATTATTTTTTTCTGTAAAAAACTGAGAATAATCAATAATAATAAGTAAAATATTTTTTAAATATAAAGCATTGTGGTATATAGGGAAAACAAATTCTTTTTCAATTGAGTCATCTAATTTTAAAAAATTAGAAAATCCGATTATTGAATTTAGAGGAGTTAAAAGTTCATGATAGAGGTTACTAAAAAGGATTTCTCGAGATTTTTCTATATATGTTGCCTTATTAATTTCATTTAGGATTTTAATATTTTTTAATTCAAGTTCTTTTTTAAAATTTTCCACAATTATTGTTAAATTGTCTATATATTTTTCTTTAAGATAAAAATTAAATATAATAAAAATAAATGTTTGTAAGATTGATTCAATTTTTGTATTGAATTCCTTATCTTTAAAAAGAAGTTTTAAAAAAAAATCATTTTTTAATAGATAGACATCTATAAAAAATCTTATATTATTAAAATTAGCATTTACAAGATGGTAAGTGATCATATGATGGGAGTTATTTATATTTTCAAGTACATTATTTTCAATAAATTCTAAATTATTATCAACTATTTTTAAAAAATTCATATTATCAGATTCTAAACTAAATTTAATGAAATCTACATTAAAGAACTTTAAGAAAATTTTTGAAAAATATATAAAAATTTTTTCAA
Source organism: Spirochaetota bacterium (assembly GCA_026415295.1). Lineage (NCBI taxonomy): Bacteria > Pseudomonadati > Spirochaetota > Spirochaetota bacterium. Next base: position 23,007 of record JAOAHJ010000031.1, read on the forward strand.
GGAAGTCACCTTCTTCATAAATAATTTCTAGTTTTTCATTTTTAAAAAATGAAAAAAGTTCCTCTTGAAAACTAGCTATTTTAATTAAATAATTTTTATAATGTGAAATAATAAAATAATTAAGAAAATTAAATATTGTTTCAGAGTTGTCTATTTTTTCGTCATAAGAAAAATTAATTTTTATTTTTACATTATTTTCTACATCAAATGTGAAAGTTTTTGTATATTTGAAACTTTCATAGTCTATAATTGATAAGTTATCTGATGGATATATAAAAAAAGGAATAGTATTTTCAGATTCTAAAATATATGCAATTACTTGTTTTATGCTAAGATCTTGAAATAAATTGCTAATGCTATTTATTAGGTCTTTCATTGCTTATATATAAAATTTTAATATCTTTATATACAAAATAAAATTTATAGAAGCTATATTTAATATTAAATAATTAAAAAGTATGAATAATAAACATTAATTTTGAAATAATATAAGTTAAATTTTTATAAACTTTATAAAAATATTATAGAAAAAAAAAAAAAATTCTATAAACTTTTAAAAATTTTTTTTAAATTGATGAATTATTTATGTGCTTTAAAATTAATTTTTTAAAATTAAAATTATTAAATATTTGGAGGTAGAATGATAGTTTTAGATAATGAGTTAAATCTTGAAAATTATAAAAAAATTGTTTATGAAGGAGAAAAGGTTAAAATATCGGAAAAAGCTAAAAAGAGAGTTAATGTAAATAGAGAAATTGTTAATAAAATAGTAAGTCAGGATAAAGCAATTTATGGACTTAATACGGGTTTTGGTAATCTTGCAAATATTAAAATAGGGAAAGAAGAGATAGAAAAATTGCAAATTAATTTAATAAGGTCACACTCTACGGGTTATGGTGAAAGAGCTTCATACTACGTAGTGAGAGGAACGATATTACTCCGGCTTTTCTCTTTGTTAAAAGGTTATTCTGGAGTAAAATTTGAAAATTTAGTTGTATTTGAAGAATACTTAAATGAAAATATTTATCCTTATATTCCAGTCCTAGGTTCTCTTGGTGCTTCTGGAGATCTTGCCCCATTGTCACATCTTGTTTTATCAATGATGGGGGAAGGAGAAATTATAGATGAAAATGGAATAAGAGTTGAATCTTCGAAAATAATAGAGCAGAAAAAATTAACAAAACTAAGTTTATCTTATAAAGAAGGATTGGCGTTTATTAATGGTACCTCATTTATGCTTGCTTTCTTATTAGATTGTATCTATAATTCAGAAAATTTAATTAAACTTTTTGATGTTATTTCTGCTTTTTCTATTGAAAATTTAAAAGGATCATTGACACCTTTTTTGGAGGAACTAAGCTTAGTTAGGCCATATTTGGGACAAAAGAATACTTCAAAAAATATCTATAATTTACTTAAAAATTCGGAAATCATAAAATCTCATAAAGATTGCCCAAAGGTTCAGGATGCTTATTCTTTAAGGTGTATTCCCCAGGTTCATGGTGCTGTTAAAGAGGTTTTTAGGGATGTAATTTCAAAAGTTATAATAGAAATGAATTCTGTAACTGATAATCCACTTATATTTTCTGAAGATAAAGTATATTCTGGGGGTAATTTTCATGGTGAAATACTTGCTTTTTATGCCGACTTTCTTTCAATAGCTATGTCTGAATTAGGTGCAATATCTGAGAGAAGACTTGAGAGATTACTTAACCCCTCTTTATCTGGACTTCCTCCATTTTTAGCTAAAAATCCAGGTGTAGAATCCGGGCTGATGATTGTTCAATATACAACTTCTGCTTTAGTTTCTTTAAATAAAACATTTTCTTCGCCATCATCTATTGATTCTATTCCAGTTTCTGCAAATCAGGAAGATCATGTTTCAATGGGTGCAAATGCATGTTTTAAATTGTCAAAGATTATAGATAATTTGTATTATATTGTTGCTGCGGAGCTTTTTGCTAATATAAGGGCAAAAGTATTTCATAGTATAAAATTTTCTGAAATTTCTGAGTTTATTTTTGATTATTTTAACTCAAAAGTTGAAATAAAATACTTTGACTATCAATACTATAAAATATTAGAAAATATTATAAAGATATTAAAAGATTTCTCATTTATTAAAACTATTGAATCTAAATTTGGAAATATAGAGATATAAAATACAAAATAAATATAATAATTTGAGTAGAGGAGATAGTAAATGAACAGTAAAATTACCCCATCGATAGTTATACCAGCAAGACTTAATTCTCAGAGATTAGAAAGAAAAATGTTATATAAGATAGGAAATTCTACACTAATAGGATTACTATTAAAAAACTTTGACAGAGATATATATTACAATAATAGCAAAATAAATGTTTATTGCTTAACTGATTCTTATGAAATAATTGAAGAGGTTAAAAAGTTCAAAAAGATAGTTCCTATAATGACTCCAGATACTATTAATTCTGGAACCGAGAGGATTATTTATTCTATCAATAATTGTCTTGTAGAAGGAAATTTCTTTATTAACATTCAAGGAGATGAACCACTTGTTACATGGGAATATATTGAAGATTTTATAAATTGGATATTTTCATTTGACGATGAAAAAATTGATTCTTCTATATTTACAATTGGTAAAATTTTTGATTCAAAGGAAATATATTTAAACCCTAACAATGTTAAAGCTATTGTAAATAAAAAGGGGGAAGCTTTATATTTTTCAAGGGCTGGCTTGCCTTTTTATAGAAGTGAAGAAAAATTTAAGTGTATTTTACATTATGGTATTTATGGTTATTCTAAAAATACACTTATAAATTATTCTAAAATGAAAGATTCTGAGCTTGAAAAAGCTGAAAAACTTGAACAATTAAAATTTATAGACAATGGTGGAAAAATTTATTTAAAACTTGTTGAATTTGACTTGGTTGGAATAGATACCGAAAAAGATATTGAAAGATTAAAAAATTATATTAAGTTTTAATAAATAGTTTTTAATAAATGTAAATATTTTTTAAAATTAAATTAAGAAGATTATTTACTATGAATTTTATTAATAGAGAATTTAACATTCTTGCTAATTTTTTAGTTATAAATGGTTCTAAATGTGGGAAAGTAATTCCTTATTTAGAACATTGTGATGATGTTTTGCAGAAACATTTGGGAATAGATTGTACATTAAATTATGATAAAGATCATGGTTCTATTTTTATAACTTCAGATGATCTTAAAGTTAATGGTATTAAAAAAGTTAAAGCTTTATTAAGAGATGGAGATATTATTCAAATAAATGATATAAAATTAAGGTTCTATATTGAAGATTTTAATAGTGTTTTTAGAATATCTGAAATCTATTCTGATGTTTTTTATAATGAACCTCCTTTTTTTAGAAGAGAACTTATGTATATTTTAATGAGATATGAATATTTAAAGGTCAAAAGATATGGTATTAATTTTAGTCTAATATTTGTAAAGTTTGTTGATAGTTATTTATACCAAATAAAAGATATTTTAACTAATATATTGAAAGAAAATTTAAGAGACACCGATTTCATTTCTGATATTTCTGAAAATGATATAATTATTTTTTTACCTTTCTTAAAAAAAGAAGATTGTGAAAATGTTATGAATAGAATTAGTAGTGAGATTTCTAGATTACTACCAGAAATTAATTTTATAAAAAATTATCTTTCTTTGGATAAATCAAATATTGATGACTTTGATAACTTTATAAAGGTTTTATGTCATATTTTTAATATTTAATTTTTTTAATTAAAAGTTAAAAAAAGGGGTGAAGTGATGAGGTTAAAAAAAATCGAAGATTCATTTTTGAATTCTAAAAGGAGCTACCTTTTTTTTATTGTTTCAGCATTTATTAATTCTTTCATTTTCTCTTTTGGTTACTTTTTATCAATAACTTTTTTTAAAGAAATTGATCCACATTTATATTTATTTATATCTTCATTTATTTTAAGTTTAACTTTATACTTTTTAAGTTTAAATCATTTTGAAGGTTTTTTTGAATATTCCATTTCTGGTATTCTTGTATTTAATAAAAAATTTAGAATATCTTTGTATTTGCTAAGAATAATAGGTATTTATTTAGTTGGTTTATTGGGAATTATATCTTTTGTTTTAATCTTTTATTTTTCAAAATTATGGATTACAGGGAATTCTCCAGAAAACATTACATTAAGGATATCAAGTTATGTATTAAAAACTTATTCATATCCTTTAGATAAATATATTTTGACTTCTTTAATTAGTGGAATTTTTATTGGTTTTCTATTTTACTATAGATTTTTAGTTGATGAACACAAATATGACCTTAGACTGTTTCTAAATCTATTTCTGTTTTCTTTTATAGTAAATGGAAACTTTTTTATAAATTATTATATTGAGTTTAATAATTATTTATTTGTTTTGCTTATAAAAAATTTCTTGTTAGATATTGGATTACAAAAGTTTAATCAAATAAATTTTTCAGTTTTTTTATTTAAAATTTTACTTTCTTCTTTTTTTAACTTCTTAGGAATTTTTATATTTAGTTTACCAATGATTTATTTGTATGAGAAAACAAAAGAGATAAAAGAAGATGAATAAAAAAGTAATATATCCTGGTTCATTTGATCCAGTAACTTTTGGTCACATAGATATAATTAAAAGAGCTTCTAATTTGTTTGATGAAGTTTTTGTGGCAGTCCTTAATAACCAAAGAAAGAATTATTTATTTACTATAGAAGAAAGAAAAAGAATGTTGGAAGAGTCACTAAAAGAATTTAAAAATATTAATATTGTAACTTTTAATGGATTACTTGTTGACCTTGCAAAAAAATTGGAAGTAAACCATATTGTGAGAGGATTAAGAGCGATATCTGATTTTGAGTATGAATTTGAAATTGCTTTAACAAATAGAAATATTAGTAATAAATTTATTGATACTATCTTTTTTATGACAGATGAGAAATATTTTTATTTATCCTCTTCTCTTGTTAAAGAAGTTTATTTTTTAGGAGGAAATGTTGATAATATGGTTCCAGAATGTGTTAAAAAATATCTTGAGCAAAAAAGAGAAAAAAATAATAAAAATGAAATTTAATTATATTATTTTAATAATAAATAAAAAATATTAGGTTTTTTTTGACAAATAAATATATATTGGTACTATATTACAAAAAGGAGTTGAAATGGAATTTTTAGAATTAATAAGAGATAAAATAAAAAAGAATCCAAAAAGATTAGTGTTGCCTGAATCATATGATGATAGAATGATTAAAGCAGCTACAATTTTAATAAAAGAGGGTTATTGTAAAGAATTAATAATGATTGGCGATGAAAATTATATATATAATAAGGCTAAAGAATTGAAAGTTAATATAGATGGGATTAAAATATTTAATATTAATAATTTTAGAGAGATTGATAAGTTTGCTGAAATATATTTAAACAAAAGAAAAGGCAAGGAAGTTAATACTATTGAAGAAGCTAGAAATATTATTTTATCTGATGATAAATTTCTCTATTTTGGAGCTTTATTGGTTGAAGCTGGATATGCAGATGCTATGGTTGCTGGAGCATATAATACTACAGGAGATGTTTTAAGGGCTTCTTTAAGAGTAATTGGAGTTAAAAAAGGATTTAATGTAGCTTCATCATGTTTTATAATGATTTTACCGGATAAAAAGTATGGAGAAAATGGAATAATGCTATTTGCTGATTGTGCAACTGTACCTGATCCAACATCAGAACAACTTGCTGAGATTGCTGTGACTACTGCAAATACTGCAAAAGAGTTAATAGGATTAAAACCTAAAGTAGCTTTACTGTCATATTCAACAAAAGGTTCAGCTACTGGTCCATTAGTAGAAAAGGTTCAAAATGCAGTTAAAATAATGGAAAAATATAATTTAGATTTTGAGTTTGATGGAGAAATGCAATTAGATGCTGCTATAATAGAGAATGTTGGTAAAAAGAAAGCACCAAATTCTAAAGTAGCAGGAAAAGCAAATGTACTTATTTTCCCTGATCTAAATGCAGGAAATATTGGTTATAAATTGGTTGAAAGACTAGGTAATGCTATTGCAATAGGGCCAATTTTACAGGGATTTAATAAACCAGTTAATGATTTATCTAGGGGTTGCTCGGTTGAAGATATAGTTAACGTTTCTATAATTACAATGTTAAAAGCATAATAAAAAAATATAACTTGACATTTTAAAAAGTTAGTCTATTTATAGCAAAAATATTGAGGTGATGAAATGGCTGTTCCAAAGAAGAAACCTTCTCATGCTAGAACATTTAGAAGAAAGAGAGCAAATGAAAAGAGAGATCTTCCTAATTTAACAAAATGCCAATCATGTGAATCTTATATTTTACCGCATAGAGCTTGCCCAAAATGTGGCTTTTATAAAGGAAGAAATGTTTTAGAACTAAAAACTGAATAAGCTGCTAAAAAAAGCAGCTTTTTTTTTCAATTATATTAAATCAATTATTTTAGTGAAAGAATTGGGTATTAGAAAATATTGAGAGAGAGAATTTAATTGTTATATTTTTTGATTTATTAAATTTAAAATTAGAAAATGAGATAAAAAGTAATTTTATATAGTTTATGTGTAATTATTAAAAAATTGGGAAAAAAATGGCCAAAATTGCTGTTGATGTAATGTCAGGTGATAGACAACCAGAAGTTATTATAGATGGATGTTTGCTATATATCAATAAAACAAATGATGATTTAGCTATTATTGGTGATAAAAAAAAGATCGAAAAATACCTTAATTTTTATCCATATGAGAGAAAAAAGATAGAGGTTATACAGTCCTCTGAAATAATCAAGATGGATGATAATCCTTTAACTTCATATAAGGAAAAACAAGATTCATCTATTGTTATAGGTACAAAACTTCTAAAAGAAAAGAAAATAGCTGGTTTTTTTTCCCCTGGAAACACAGGAGCTGTTGTAACTTCTTGCCTATTTGAGGTAGGTAGAATAAAAGGTATTAAGAGACCTGCTTTGGCTGCAATTTTGCCAAATTCAAGAAGTTCTACTATACTTATTGATGCAGGAGCAAATGTAGATTGTAAGCCTTATTTTTTATTTCAATTTGCAATTATGGGGCATATATTTTCTGAAAAGATTCTAAAAAAAACAAATCCTAAAATTGGTTTATTATCAAATGGAGAAGAAGAACAAAAAGGGAATTCTATAACAAAAGAAGCATATAAACTTTTATCTAAAAGTGACTTGAACTTTATTGGAAATATTGAAGGTTATAATATAGTTGATGGGAGTGTTGATATAGTTGTTTCTGATGGTTTTTTTGGCAATATTGCTCTTAAATCTATTGAAGGGACAGCTAAAGCCATTATGACTCTATTAAAATTGAAGATAAAGGAGAGTTTTATAGCAACTTTAGGAGGTCTGTTAATTAAAAATTCTTTATTAGAAATAAAAGAAATGATGGATCCAAGAGAATATGGGGGAGCACCTTTACTTGGAATTAATGGTGAAGTAATTATTGGTCATGGAAACTCTGATGAAATTGCAACTTATAATGGTCTTAGAATGGTAAAAAGAATGTCTGAAGTTGGTGTTAATAATATTATATCCAAATATTTAAAAGAAAAATTAAATATTTTGAATAATTAGTTAAAAAAATGTTGAAAAAAAAAATTTAATCAATATATTTTATTTGTAGTGTATTTATTATTTTATATTATAATAGTGAGATGACATATTTGGTTTCTAATTTTTTATATTTTTTTTGAAGATAGATTTTAAGAAAGAATCTTAATTAAATTTTTAGGGAAATATTATGCTTGTATTTCCAGGACAAGGAAGCCAATTTGTTGGTATGGGAAAATTTCTTTACGATAATTTTTCTATAGCTAAGGAAATATATGATAAGGCAAGAAAAATTGTTTCTGAGAAATTTATAGAAATTTCTTTTAATGGTAATGAAGTTGATATTGCAAAGACTGAATATTCACAGGTTATTATTTTTCTTTATACTTATTCATTGTTTCAAATTTTAAAAAGTAAAAATATTTTATCTTTTGATAATTATTATGCTGGGCATTCATTAGGTGAAGTAATAAGTTTTGCTATTGCTGAATATATTAGTTTTGAAGAGTGCTTAAAGCTTATTAGATTCAGAGGAGAAGTTATGTCCTCTGCTACTTCTATTGAAGGTGGTATGGCAGCTTTAATTTTTCCTGATATTGATCAAATTTTAGAAACATTAAAAAGTAATGAATATAAAGATAAAGTTTTTATTGCAAATTATAATTCTGCAAACCAAATAGTTATTTCTGGGGATAAAAAGCTAATAGAGAGTTTTTGTAATAATTTTGATAAAAAATTATTTAAGAAATTTGTTATTTTAAAAGTATCTCAAGCTTTTCATACTGTTTTTATGAATAGTGCAAAAAAAGAATTTGAAAACTATTTAAAAGATATAAATATAAACCTAAATAGTAATAATATATTTTCAAATGTTACTGGAGAGATATACCCTAAAGATGAAAAAAAAATAAAAGAATTGCTTGCTAGACAAATAGAATCCTCAGTTTTGTGGTTAGATATTATAAATAATAGTAAAGAAAAAGTTAAGGAATATATTGAAGTTGGACCTTCAAGTATATTAATTCCTTTTATTAAAACAATAGTTAATGAAAATGATTATAAGCTGCTTACTTATTGTGGAGATAAATCATTGCTGTAGTTAAAAGTATTGGCCAATTTTGATAAAAAATAGATTTTATTTTTAAAAGGAGGAATTTAATGAAAATTACTTTTGAAGAATTAAGAGATATGATATCTGAGAAATTAGGTATTGAGAAAGAACAGATAACTGAAAATGCTTCTTTTATTAATGATCTCGGAGTTGATTCACTTGAACAGGTTGAATTAATAATGGAACTTGAAAAAAAATTTGATATTACAATTCCTGATGAAGATCAGGATAAACTTGGGACTGTTGGTGATTTATTAAAATATTTAAATTCAAAATTGGCTGATAAATAAGCAGAGCTTCCCTCTGCTTATTTATTTTTTGTTAAAAAACGAATAAATAATATTAAAAAAATTCTTTATTTTTAAAAATATTTTAATTATGATTATTAAGTTTATTAAAAATTTAATAAATTTTTTTTAAATATTTAACTAAATAATAAATAAATTATTTTATTCAGAGGGAATAATGAAAAGGAAAGTTGTTATTACTGGTTATGGAATGATTACTCCTCTTGCACATAATGCAGATGAAACATGGGAAAAAGTTATTAAAGGTGAAAATGGTGTTGATTATTTATTTGGATTGAGAAATATTGAAAAACTTCCTGTTAGATTTGGAGCTCAAATAAAAAATTATGATCCAGAGAAATATTTTAATAAAAAAGATTTAAAACAATATGACCTATTTACTCAGTATTCTTTAATTGCAACAAGAGAAGCGGTTAAAAAATCTGGCTTATTTGAAACTGATATAGATAAAAGTAAAGTAGGTGTTATTTTAGGAACAGGAATAGGCGGAATTCAAACCGTATTAAGTGAATTTGAAAATTATTTAAAAGAGGGTGAAAAATCTGTTTCTTTATATCTTATTCCTAAAATGATTTCTAATATAGCTGCTGGTATAATATCTATGGAATTTGGATTAATGGGAGTATCTTATGCAATTTCTTCTGCATGTGCCTCTGCTGGGCATGCTTTAGGAGAAGCTTTAAGAAAAATTCAATATGGAGAACTTGATGCATGTATTGCGGGAGGTTCTGAAGCTCCATTTACAGATATTGCAATTATAGGATTTTCTCACCTTAGAGCTCTTTCAAAAGAGAATGATAATCCTAAAAATGCTTGTAAGCCTTTTGATAAAAATAGAAATGGATTTGTTATGGGTGAAGGAGCTGGGATAGTTATTCTTGAAGAATATGAACATGCCAAAAAAAGAGGTGCAACTATATATGGGGAGTTTGCAGGTTTTGGTGCTTCTTCTGATGCTTATCATATTACAGCTTCACATCCAGATGGTTTAGGTGCTGCTATTTGTATGGAGAAAGCTATTGAAGATGCCAAGGTTAATAAAGAAGATATTGGTTATATAAATGCTCATGGGACATCCACACCAGTAGGAGATATATCTGAAACTAAAGCAATTAAAAAAGTATTTGGTGAACATGCATATAAATTAAATATATCTTCTACAAAATCTATGCTTGGGCATTCTTTAGGAGCTACAGGAGCTATAGAATTTATTTTAACTTTATTAGCAGTATATTACGGAATAATACCACCTACAATTAATTATCAAGAAAAAGATCCTGAATGTGATTTAAATTATACACCAAATGTTGCAGTTGAAAAAAAATTAAATGCAGCTATCTCTAATTCATTTGGATTTGGTGGACAAAATTCGACATGTTTGATCAAAAAGATATAAAAATTAAAAATTTACTTAAAAAATTTAATCTTAATTGTGAGATTTTTGAAAAATATAAAGAAGCTTTTATACATAGATCTTATTTACAAATAGACAAAAATGTTATTCATAATGAAAGATTAGAATTTCTGGGGGATGCTGTTTTAGAACTTATAATTACTGATTATCTATATGATAATTTTAATCTATCTGAAAATATTCTTACTCTTATAAGATCAAAAATTGTTTGTGAAAACTCTCTCTCACTTGTTTCTAAAAAATTGAAATTGGGAGATATTATTTATCTAGGAAAAGGAGAAGAATTAAATGGAGGAAGAAATAAAAGCTCAATCTTAGCTGATACTTTTGAAGCATTGATTGGAGCAATTTACAAATTTGAAAGTTATGAAAAAGCAAAAGAATTTGTATTAAAAAATCTTGAGAATAATATTAATAAAGTAGTTAAAGAAAAAAGTTTCTTACATGCTAAAACACATCTTCAAGAGATAAGTCAGCATTTGTATAAAAAACTTCCACAATATATTATATTAGAAGAGAAAAAAAATAATAGTAGTTATAGATATAAAATTTTGCTAAAAGTTGGAGAAATGGAAGTGGGACCAGTTATTTCTGATTCAAAAAGGAAAGCTGAAAATGAACTTGCAATAATGGCAATTAATAAATTAAGGGAAGATCATTATATTTAAACAATAAAAAAAATTAATAGTTATAATATTGATTTAAGAAATATTAAATATGTATAATATATTTTCAGGTAAAAAAAGAGAGATTGTCAATGTATTTAATAGTAATACTTTTAATATTAATTCTGTTCTAATTATAGGAAGAGAAAAAACAGGAAAGTCTATATTAGCTTTTAATATAGCTAAAAATTATTTCAATGAAAAAAATCTAATTGATGTTTTTTTTAATCCAAATTTTTTATATCTTTGTAAAAACGATTCTAATAAAGAAATTCAACTTTTAATTAATTCAATAAAAAATTATTCTGATAGATTGCATAGTAACTATGATCAAAAAGAGAATGATATAAATTTTTTAAAAATATTTGTATATAAATTAATTTTTCAATATTATAAAATTTTAAGTCAATATTTTTATAATGTTTCCTCTGTTAAAAAAGAGTTAAAAGGAAAGGAACTTGAAGAATTATCAAAAAGCTATTATAAGTTAAAAGATATTTATATTGAAATATTTAATAATAATTCTGAAATATTCAAAGAACATATAGATTATTTATTACTTTTGTCTACTGAAATTAGAGAACTATTTGATAACATTAAATTAGAATATATATATATTCAGGAAATATTTAATATTCAAAAGTGGATAAATGAAAAACCATTTAGTGAGAAAAAGTTAATAATTATTGAATCTGTTGATAAAATGACTGTTGAAGTTGAAAATGCTTTTTTGAAAACTCTAGAAGAACCGAAGGAAGGAACTAAGTTTCTATTGACAACTACAAATAAAGAAAAATTATTACCAACTATAATATCAAGATGTGTTAAATATAATATTGATAAAATAGATGAAAGAGAGATTAAAGAAATAATAACAAATGAATGGGGAGAAAGTTATTTAAGTTTTCTTAATTTATATATTTATGATTTTAAGAGATTTTTTGATATTACAGTAAATGAAGATAAAGGTAGATATATTAATCAAAAGGCAGAAGATTTTATTAATGAGTTAATTATAAATGATGTAAGTATTTCAAGGTTTTATAAAATTATTTATGATAAAACTATATTTGAAAACTTAGAATTATTTTTAGATGAATTAATAATATCATTAATAAAAAAAATTAATAATGAGGATATAAATCAAAAGTTTACAGAAATTAATATAAATTATTTTAATTTGAAAAATATATTAAATTTTATTGAGAAACTAAAATTTCTAAGTAAAGAAGTAAATTTTTCAATTGAGGATGGTTTAATTTTTTTAGTTCTTAATAAAGAAGATATAATAAATGGAGTTATTGATGGAATCAAGTTTATTTTATGAGAAAATAATATCTAATATCGAGAAATTATCTATAAACGATTTAAAAAAATTGTTAAAAAATCTTTATTCTGAAAAAATATTTTTTGTAAAATTTCTTGATGAAGTAGATGATGGTATAATTATTATAGATAAAAATTATAAACTATTGTATATAAATAGAAAAGCTACAGTTATATTTAAAAGGAATTACCTTGAAGAAATAAGGGATGATTTGCCTGACATTATTATTAATGAAATCAATAATTTGAATGAGAAAAATAAAAAAATAAAAGGAATTGTTTTGCCCATAAATATATTAAAAGAAAAATATTTGTTTGAATTTAATCTTTATTTTTTGGGAGAAGCATTTAATAATGCGATTGCTATAATATTTTATGATATAAATGCTAAATACTTAAAAGAAAGAGAGGAATCTATTTCTAAAGCTTTGTCAAATATTATAGAAATGACATACACTTTTGCACATGAAGTTAGAAACCCTCTCACATCTCTTGATTTAAACCTTCTTCTATTAGGTAAAGAATTACAAATTATTATAAAAGAAAATGAGAAATGTATAAAATGCAAGGAAATTATAGATGATAAAATTGAAATTTTAAGAAATGAAGTTAAAAGAATTAATAGTATTGTAGATAAGTTTTTAAACACTACTAAACCATTAAAACCAAATTTTCAAAAAGTTAAAATTAATGAAGTTATTGAAGAAACTTCAAAAGTCTTAATAAATGATTTTATTTCTAATAATAAAAAATTGTCATTATGTTTAAAGAATGATCTTGAAGAAATTTTTTTGGATCCAGATCTTTTAAAACAGATTATTATAAATCTTGTTAAAAATGGGCTTGATGCTATTAATAATGTAAAAAATGGAAAGGTTATAATTAAGACTAATTCTGATGAAAAAAATATTTATATAGAAGTAATTGATAATGGTGAAGGTATTCCTCAAGAAAATATGGATAAATTATTTATGCCATTTTTTACTACAAAGGCAAATGGTACAGGGCTGGGGCTTACAATAGTATATAGAATAATTAATAATATGGGTGGACAAATATATGTTAAGTCTACTTTAAATAAAGGAACAACTTTTAAAATAGTATTTCCAAAAAGTAGATTTAAAAATATTAGTATCCCATTTTACGAAGAAAAAATTGATTAAAATATTTATCTAAAATAATTACATAAATTAAAATTGATAGAAAACCAACAATTATACCTGCTAAGATTTCCTCTATTTTATGAATTTTAAGTAAGAATCTTGAAATTAAACTAAGAGAAAATATAATTAAAAATAAAATCAAAATTAAAATTTGATTAATATCTTTTATTTTAATTATAAATATTTTAATTAAATCTCTTATTAAAAAATTATTATTAATAAAAATGTTTTTGTAATTTTTAAATATTGAAGTTAGCAATATAAAAAAAATCAATATAATACAATTCGAAGAGTGCCCTGAAGGTAACCGATATTTGTCAGGTATTAAGAATCCTACAGGTTTTCTTTTTTTATTAAAAACTATTTTTAACAAATAAGTTATTATAAAATTAAGTCCTGATAGAAAAACAAAATTTAATGTAAATCTTACATTTGTCAAAAATATTAAAATAAAAAGATAAATTATTGAAAAGTACCTAGAAGATAAAAAATTAAGAAAAATTAAAATATATAAATATATTTTTTTCAAATTACGAATAGTTAAAAAATATTTTAATATGAAGTATTAAAAAATATTTAATTAAAAAAATAGAAAAAATAGACAAGTGTAAATATATCATTTAGTAAATTTTTTATATAACAATACTCATTGGGTTGATGTGATGTATTATCATTTGTACACCATGCAATTGCAGGTATTTCATTAATCCTGAAAAATGAAGCTGTAGTAAGTTTTCCATGTCCTCCAATTCTAATATCAATTTTCTTTAATTCTTTTAATACAGATGTAAAGTTTTTAATAAAATATATGTCTTTGTTCAAGGGAGGAGGTGATTGAAATTTAAATGGGAAAGTTATTTTTAGTTTTATATCATTAAGTTGTTCAAATTTGTTTTTGAGTTCCTTAATTTCACTAATTATTGATTCAACATCATATACTGGTAATATTCTACAATCGATAAATAGCTTAGTGTATCCTGGAATAGTATTAAAATTATCAATATTTGAATTTATGTAAGTAGGTTCAAATGAAGAATAAGGATTTTCAAATGTTTTATCATAATCATTATATTTATTGTAAAGAAAATTTATTAATTCATTAGCAAAATTAATAATAGCTCTAGTACTGTTTTTCCCTTTTAATGGATTTGAACTATGAGTCTGTTTCCCGAAAGCTTCAATTTTGAGCCATAATACAGATTTTTCAGCTATTTCTATAAAAGCACCATCTGCAGAACCTGAATCTAAAACTAGAACCATATCATCCTTATTGAAAATATTATTTTGGAATAAAAATTTTATTCCATGCTCAGACCCAGTTTCTTCATCAGAAACAATTAATAAGGATAAATTATATTCAGGCAAAATATCAAGTTTATCTAAAATAATTAGAGTAAAAATACCTGTAGTTATACTTTGTTTTGTTTCTGAACCTAATCCGAAAATTCTATTAGAGTTTTCAATAGGTTCAAAAGGGTGATACTTCCATTCTTTAATATCACCTTCACCTACTGTATCCATGTGTGTAACAATATAAAAACATTTATCTTTTCTTCTACCATTTAATGAAGCAAGTATATTGTATCTATTACCAAGTATTAAATCTTCGCAAATAAATGTTTTTGTATTAATTGCTCTATAATTAGATAAATAATCTAAAATAAATCTAGCAAGTGTTTTTTCACCTGGTCCACCTAATCTTGGGTTAATAGAGTTAATTCTTATTATTTCTTTCAAAAAACTGATTATATCTGTTTTATGTGATTCTATCTGTTTTAATATTTTATCCTTTATATCCATAAGAAATCCTACTTAAAATATAAATTGAAAATTTTTGTTCTTTATTAATTTCTATTTATTATAAATGATTTTAAAAATTTCTTTCCATCTAATTTTTTTAGTTTGTGGATCAATAGAAAAATAAACGATAAGTGGTGCTGAAAAAATATTTTCTCTAGGCAAAAATCCCCAAACTCTAGAATCTGCTGAATTATCTCTATTATCTCCCATAACAAAATATTGATTTTCAGGTACAATTATGGGTCCAAAATTTGGTCTTTTAATTTCAGGGTGATTTTCATAAAAAGGATCTTGTATAAATTGAACATAAGGTTCATTAAGTGGTTTGTCATTTATAAAAACAGTTTTGCCAATTATTTCTATTTTATCCCCAGGTAAACCAATTACTCTTTTTACAAATATTCTTTTTGGATCTACTGGATATTTGAAAATAACAATATCTCCTCTTTTTATTTTTTTTAATCCTGGCATTTTCAAGTTTATTATTGGTATATATCCTCCATAAACTAATGGTGAACCAAAAAGTAAAGACCCTGTCATTATAGTTTTTTCCATTGATCCTGTTGGGACATAATAACTAGAGAATATCAAAGGTCTTATTATTAAAAGAAATAAAACCAAAATAATTAAAATTTCTCTAATTAGCACAATAAATTTTTCAAAATTATTAAGATCATCATATTTTTTATTAGTTTTTCCAATGAAAATTTTAAAGTAATAAATAAATGAATTATTTTTCATTTTTCAACCTCAATATTACTTATTAATTTAAGAAGATTAAATATAAAAAATTAATTTATTTTAATTAATATAAAAATGAATAAACTTAAATAAAGTTTATAAAAATATTTTTTTTTTACAAGAAATAATATTTTTTATTTTTATTTTATTATTTTAATATTTTTTAAAATATTATTTTTTTATTTGATTTAATGATATTGAAAATTTAATTTAAAAGATTAAATAAAATATATTTTTAAAAAGTAATTGTTTTAAATATATTTATATATATTATTAAATAGGTATTAATAATTTTTATTGTTTATTACTGATTGAATTTAATTAAATAATTGGATAAAATCGGAGCTTTTTTATGAAAAAAAGAATTGCAATTTTATTTAAACTAATGTTAATATTTAATATTATATTTCTTTTTTCATTTTATTCACCTTTCACAAAGTTAAAAAGAATAGAAACTGAGAACTATTATGTATTTTATCCTGAAAAATTATCAAATCTAATTGATAGTGATCTTTTAAGTTTTATGGAAGAAAGTTATAATAAACTTTCTAAACTATTTAAGTATAAGTTTAAGTATAAGGTCAATGTATATTTTTCTGATTCTGAAAAAGTTGCAAATGGATTTAGTAGTCCTATTGGAAGGGCTACAATTTATATTATAACAACTCCACCACCAATAACTATGTCTTTTGGTAATATGAATGAATGGTTAAAATATGTTTTTTATCATGAATTAACTCATCAATTTTCATTAGCTCTTCAAAATCCGTTTCTTGAGTTTCTTGCAGGATTGTTTGGAAACATATTTTTAATGAATGGCCTTAATAATCCTTCTT
Source organism: Spirochaetota bacterium (assembly GCA_026415295.1). Classification (NCBI taxonomy): domain Bacteria; kingdom Pseudomonadati; phylum Spirochaetota; species Spirochaetota bacterium. The sequence goes on from JAOAHJ010000031.1 coordinate 39,983, forward strand.
TTATGATAGAAGGGGTTACAACTAGCTTTGAAAGATTAGATCAAGAATATGGAAGAGTATTTGAGCCAGAAATAAGACAATATGTTATGCAGGATATTATAGATAAAACTATAAGAGATCCTTATAAACTTGAGTTAACATATAATGATGTTTGGCCTTATTATAGTTTGATGTATTGGTATGGAGGATTATTTTCCTATTTTTTGCAACAAAAATATGGAATGGAAAAATATATAAATTATTGGCAAAATACTCTTAATATTAATTATGAAGAAGCTTTCAAAAAAGTTTATGAGAAAACTCTTCTTGAACTATGGGAAGAATTTTATGAAGAAATGAAACCTAAATTTGAAATAAAAATTAATACAAATGATTTAATGAAGTTTAAAAATAGAAATTTTATTAATAAAGGAAAACTTATAAAAGATGGAGATTCTGTTTATTATTATTATTATAATATTAATACTCGTTCAATTGAAAGAATAAATGTTAAAAATAAAAAAATAGAAATTGTTATTAAAAATATTATGAATTTTTTTAATTTCGAAGTTTCTGAAAATAATGAAAGAATAATTCTTTCATATGTAGATTATTTATTTTATAATAATATAGCAATAAAACATAAAATATATGACATTAAAAAAAGAATCTATTTAAAATCAGAATTAAGTAAACTTATAACATTAAATGAATTAAATTTTTATGATGATTCATATATGTCAGGTTACATAGGCATTGATATTAGTAGATCTTTTACAGATCTTATATTTATAGATAAAAATGGAAATAGAAAAGTTCTTTTAGAAGGAAATAAATATTTTTATATTTCAAGACCAATTCAAGTAGATAAAAATATTTATTTCTTAGCTTTATATAGAGGAGTAAAAAACTTATATAGTTTTAATATGAAAGAAAATAAACTTACAAAAATAGATACTTATGCAAAAAACATTAATAATTTAAATAGTTTTGAAAATAAATTGTTTTATTCTTATAACAATGATTATACTATGAACAAATTTGGATTTATTGATTCAGCAAATAATATTGAAGTTGATTATCTAATTAATTATTCTGGAGGTTTTTTTGATCCAGTTATATTTGATAATATAGTATATTATATTGGCAGATATTCTAGATTCTGTAGAGTTCAATTTTTAAAATTAGATGAAATTAAGAAAGATTTAAATAAAAAAGAATTAGTGAAAATAGAGTTTGATTTAAATAAAGGTAAAGTTTTAGATTATCTTGAAGAAGAATATAGAAAGATAAAAAAGATTTCAAATGACAAAGAATCACAAAAAGAATCGGAAACAAATATAGTTATAAATAATAAAGATAAACTAATTAAGAAATCAACTAATACAATTTATCCATTTGAAAAGTTTACTTTAATTCCAGATCTTAGACTACCATATATGATGATGAGTTCTATTAATGAGGATTACTATTTTGGTGGTTTAGGGATAATGTTTGGGTGGATGCATAATATTACAAATTCAGAATTTTTTATTAATTTTGCATTCAATAAAATAGAAGATAAATTTTATCCATCAATAAGTTTATTTTCATTGTTAAATTATGTTAATCCTTTAACTATATTAATTTATTTTGAATATTCACACAATATAAATATTTTAGATAAAATTTATAATAATGTAGATAATTATAATAGACTTTTAAATGGAGAAGTTCAAATAGGTTACTATAAATACTTATCTTTGCCTTCTAAATTAAACTATTTATTTTTAAATTCTATTTTTGGATATTATAAATTATGGGAATATAGTAATAAAGAATTTAATTTTGATAAAAGTTTATTTTACTTTGCAGGAATATTTAACTATTACCATGATTTAGGAATAAAAACAGGGGTTGATATTTTATCTATAGAAAATAATGTTTATTATTCTACATATATTAATGCTATTGGCTTGAATGAAAGCAATATTAAGTATGAAAATAAAATTTCTTTGAACTTATCAATTTTTAATATTCAATTTAATAATCAATTTGTAATTTCTAAAAATAAAAATTTAAAATTTATACATAAAAATGATTTTTACTACCTAACAATACTTGATAATTTTTATGATTTATACTACTCACAGTATATTCCACAAAATATAAATTTAATGAATTATTTTGAAACCAATTTGATTATTTTAAGTGGTTATGTAAATAACTTTTTGATTAATTTAATAGGAATAAATAATGCTTCTGTTAATGCAGGACTTAGATACTATTTAGCAGGAAATACAGACATTGATATAAGAAATTTTATTAATGATTATTTTGTTTATGGAAATTTAAATTTAATAAGCTACAATGTTGTAAATATAACATTTAATATAAGTTATTCTTTTAAGAAACAGATATGGCTATTTTATTTTAATTTTGCTTCTCAAATTTTTTAATTAATAAAGAAATTTAGTTTAATTCCTATTAAGTAAAATAAAACTTAATAGGGATTTTTTTAATAAATTCTATTGGATCTATGTAAAAAATAAAATTTGTTGACAAAAAGAAAAAAATTATTTATCTAAAAAAAAGATTTCAATTTTATTTTCTTAAAAATTATTTTTAATTAAAATTTAATATTAAATTTACTTAATATTAAAATAATTTGTTTTTCTATTTTTTATTGTATTAAGATTTTTCTTATAAAGAACTTAATATAAAAAATAAATTTTAATTATTAAAAAAAATCTAAAAATAATGCAATAATAAATTGAATAAATTAATTATAATAGGAGGAAAGATGATAAAATTAGTAAATGTGACTAAAGAGTATGGTAAATTTAAAGCTGTTGATAAAATAAGTTTTGAAATAAAAAAAGGAGAAATTGTTGGTTTTCTTGGTCCAAATGGAGCTGGTAAGACTACTACTATGAGAGTTATTACTGGATATTTTTTGCCAACATCTGGTGAAGTTTATATAAGTAATTACAATATAGAAGAAGAGCCAGATGTTGCTAAATCACTAATTGGATATTTACCTGAGAATCCACCTTTATATCCCGAAATGCCAGTAAATGATTATTTGAAATTTGTTGGATTAATAAAAGGTTTATCAAAAAATGTTATAAATAATAGAATAGATTATGTAATAGAAAAGACAGCTTTACAAGAAAAAAGGTTTGAAAAGATAAAAACTTTATCAAAAGGATTAAAACAAAGAGTTGGAATTGCTGCTGCTATAATACATGATCCAGAGGTTTTAATTCTTGATGAACCTACAATTGGACTTGACCCCTTACAAATAATAGAGATAAGAAATCTTATTAAAGAGATAGGCAAAGAAAAAACTATTTTACTTTCATCTCATATATTAGCCGAAGTGCAAGAAGTATGTGATAAAGTTATTATTATTCATAAAGGGAAAATATTAGCTCAAGATTCAAAGGACAATCTCAAAAAAAAGATAACTTCCGGATTGAGAATATTAATTAAAGTTAAAAATCCTGATGAAAATATAATTCAGATCCTAAAGGGAGTTGTGGGGGTTAAAGAAGTTATACTGAATGAAAATAAAGAAATATTAGTTTTTACAGAAGATATTGAAAATATTCAAAATGATCTTTCAAAAAAGATCCTTGAAAATGGATATACACTTCTTGAAATAAAAGAAGAAGAAATGAGCCTTGAGGAGATATTTTCTAAAATTATTAAGGAGGAATAAAAAATGGGAAAGATATTTCTAATTGCAAATAGAGAATTTAATTCAGTTTTTAAAAATTCTATAATGGCATATATACTATTAATTTTATATTATATTATAACATCTTTTTTATTTTATACTTTTGTTATTGTTACAAACAGAGCTGAGCTTGTTGGTGTTTTTAATAATATATATGTTGTTCTACTATTTTTTATCCCAGCTTTAACTTCCAGATCCTTTATTGATGAAAAGAAAAATAATACTATGGAATTACTTTTGACTTCACCTGTTACAAAAACAGAAATTTATCTTGGTAAATTTTTCTCTTATATGTTTTTTTATTTAATTATGATTCTCCCGACTATTATTTATATAATTTTTATTTTTTTATTTGGTAAACCTCAAATAGGTGTTTTAATAAGTTCATTGATAGGTTATTTGCTTGTTGGACTATATTTTATATGTATAGGTTTATTTTTCTCAAGTATTTCTCCAAATCAAGTTATAGCCACAATATTGGGCATTATATTTTTACTTATGCTTTTGCTTTTAACATGGATTGAAAATGCACAGGTTTCTTTCAAACTTAAAGAGATTATTAAAGATATATCTTATATTTCCCATCTTGATTCTTTTAATAAAGGGTTACTTGATTTTAAAGATATATTATATTTTTTATTATATTCATTCTTTTTTTCTTTTTTAACAATAAGTACAATTGATATCAAGAATAGTTAAATCTAAATGAGGAGACTGAAAATGAAGAAACTTATAGATTTTTTTAAAAAAAACCTTGTATTTAATGAATTATTATTTTATATTTCAGTTGTTTTAATGATATTATTTTCTATATTTAAATTAATTTTTAAAAATAATCTTTTTTATATAGGAAGTGCATTTGGATTAATTGGATTAATATTCTATTTCATAGTTAATCCTGAAATTTTTATTGAATTATTTTCATCTAAAGAAAGTAAAAAAAATTTTTATACAGTTGTTAAAAGTATTTTAATACTAATATTAATTATTTCATTTTTTTCAGTATTTGGAGATAAATTACCGAAAATAGATTTAACATCTACCAAAATATATTCTCTTTCACCTTTAACTAAAGAGGTCCTTAAAAAATTAGATTCAGAATTAACTATATACTATTTTATAACGGGTTCAGAAAGTAGTTCTGCTCTTATAGAATCTATTGAAAAATTGATTAATGCATATGAGAAAAGATCAAAATATATAAAATTAAAAAAGATTGATATTAGAAGAGATCCTATTATTGCTCAAAAATTCTCAATCTCTTCTGCTAATTCTATAGTTTTAGTATATAAAAACAGAAAAAAAGAGATAAATCCTTGGGATCTATATGAAATGCAATATGATCAACAAGAATCTAGTCAGATGTTTATAGGCGAAAAAATATTAACCTCCAGTATTAAATTTTTAATGAATGAAAAACCAAAAAAAATATATTTTGTTATTGGGCATGAAGAATATTATAGAAATGATTATAATCAAAATGGAATATCTAAATTCAAAGAAATGTTAGAAAATTTAGGACATGTTACTGAAGATATAACTTTAATTGAAAAAGGTAAAATCCCTGAAGATTGTGACCTTCTTGTTATAGCAGCACCTAAAAAAAATTATACTGAAACAGAAATAAAAATAATAGATGAGTTTATAAATAGAGGGGGAAAATTTTTTCTTTTTGATAGATATTACTCTGAAGGAAATATTTCAAACATTGTATATCATATTTATAATAAATTTAAAGTTGAAAGATTAAAAGGAGTTCTTATTGATAAAGATAAATTTTACAATGAATTTAAAGAAATTGCTCCTGTAATAAGATTGAATTATCATAAGACTACCGAAAATGTCCAAGCTCTAAATTTACCTGTGTTATCACTATTTAGTATTCCATTAAAGGTTGATTTTACAAAGGATTATAATGATTTTAAAATTTATTCTATTGCAGATACTTATGAAACAACTTTTAATGCTATATGGGATGAAAAAAAGAAAGATATTAGTGTCGATGATTTAAAGTTTGAAAATAAATCTGGTCAATATAAGGGGTCTAGACCAATAGTATTAATTATTGAAAAGAAAAATGTTCCTCAGTCAAGTGAAACTACAAATACTAATGATGAAAATAATAAAAATAATAATGTTAATCAAGCAAATAAAAGTTCGCCAAATAAAAGTACTGAAAATAATCAAAAATCTACGAATGAAAATAACTTCGTACCTCAGGGAGTTATATTTTCTTCTGTTTTAATAGAAAACTGGCTTGCTGAATTACCTATCGGTAACTTCAATCTTGTAGAAAATCTTGTTAATTTTACTGTTGGTGATATAGAATTAGTAGACATAGGTGGTAAATTAATTAAAGATCCAAAGATAGTGATGAATAATAATCAAAGGAATATATTTACATTTTTTATTTTAATATTTGTTCCAATTATTTTGCCACTACTTTATGTACTTTTTATAATTGTAATTCCAAAGCTTAGAATTAAATATTTTTCTCAAAAAAAAGAATAAAATAAAAAGCTTTCAAGATTGAAATGGTTTATTTTTAGTTATTTACGAGAATTTATTATAGTTTTGTTTACATTTATCAATTTTAGATGGAGGATTTATGCTTAAATTTCTTTCAAAATTAAAAAGAGAAGAAAGAAATTTAGTTTATACATTAATTGTTTTTGCTATATTATTATCTATTTTTTTTATTTATAATTTTATTACGGATTTAATAAATAAAAATAAGTCGAAAAAAGAGGAAAATGTTTCTAAAAATTTAATAATCCAAAATTTTGATAAAAATAAAATTTTCAAGATTGAAATAGAATATTTTGATGAAATTTCAAAAGAAGTTAATAATAAAGGAAAGAAGGAAAATATAACTGAAAAGAAAAAAGTCAACTTATTGTTAGTAAAAAATAATGGAAACTGGAGTTATTTAAGTCACAAAGATTTAGAAATTTCTCAATCTTCAGTAGATCTTTTTCTTGATTATTTTAAATCTCTTGAATATTCGGATTTAATAGAACAATATAACGATGAACTTTTAGAGACTTGTGGTTTAAAAGATTATAAATTTAAAATAAAAATATATGAAACAGAAAATAAATATTTCGAACTTTTACTTGGTAAAGAAACTGTTGATAAATATGGTTATTATATAATGTATAATGGTAAGATTTTTGTAATAGATTCATTTTCTTATGGTGGTATAGCAAAGAAAGTTTCTGATTTTAGACAGAATAAGATATTCGCAAAATTACCTATTTCAGAGTTAGGGTCATATTTTTTTGGGAATTACATTGATAATATTCAAAATAAATTTTATTTATTAAATAATAGTTGGGTATGGAATTCTAACTACCAAAGAGAATATTATTTTAACTTACAAAATCCTGCAATTGATGAACTAAATAGAGTTTTATTAGAATTTGAAGTAACTGAATTTGATTTAAAATATAAAGATATTAATAAGCCTGAATATGTTATAGAAATAAGGAAGATAAATGGAGATTTGGTTTTAAAATTAATACTTGTTGAACCGGATGATGAAGTATCCCCAGAGGAAAAATTATTTACAATATATGATACAATAAATAAAAAAGCTTATAAAGCTTATATTAAAAATCTTTATAGTTATTTTACTAAAAATCCTAATATATTTTCCAAAATAAGAGAAGAGAAGAAATAAAAATTATTAAACTTATAGATTGACTAAAAATATTAATTTGTTAAATTCCAAAAAAAATAAAAATTAAAAAAGGAGATAAAAGTGCCTAACAAAAAGTTTGCTGAAAAGAGAGATAGACAAAGCAAAAAAAGAAGACTAAGGAATAGGATGCTTAAAAAACTTATAAAAACTCAATTTAAAAAAATTTTAAATTTAGTTAAAGAAGGTAAAAAGAGTGATGCAATTCAAGCATACAATTTTTATCAAAAAATTTGTGATAAAGCAGTTAAAAATAATGTTTTGCATAAAAATGGTGCTGCTAGAAGGAAAAGCAGAGCTGCAAGAATATTAAAAAGTATTGAAAAATAGATAGTGTAAAATTTTATTTTTTAAATAGTAAAAATCATGGTTAAAATAATAAAAAAGGATTTAATAGAGGAGGTTTTTGCCAGAACAAATAATGTTAATAAAATAGTAGTTAAAGATATTATTGATAAATTATTTAATGTTATTGTTGAAAAATTAAATAATGAAGATGAACTTAATATTGAAATAAGAGGCTTTGCTATTATCAAAAAAAGAAAAGTAAAGAGTAGGAAAGTTTATAATTTTAAAGAAAAGAAAATTATTAAATCTAAAAGAAATTATAAGATTAGTATTAAGCCAGCGAAAGAAATAAAATTATAGTTTTTAATTTAAAGATTAAGGTAAATTTATGTATAAGATTGTTATAGTTGATGACAATTGGGAAACATGCGAACTATTTAAGGTAATGTTAGAAAATTTAGAGATATTTAAAGTTGTAGCTTTTGAGAGTGGAGAATCTTTTTTAGAATTTATTAAAGATGGGGAAAATTTTGATGTAGCAATAATAGATCTTGATTTGCCAGATGTACATGGTTTTGATTTAATTAAAAATTTGAGGGAAAATTTTAGCATTACATTACCAATTATTGTAATAACTGGTTTTGGCGATTCGAATCATAAATTTAAAGCTTTAAGTCTTGGAGCTGATGATTATATTGTAAAACCTATCAATATGTTTGAAGTTGTTTTAAAAATAAGTAATTTTGTTAAAAAGAAAATATTTATAGAAGAAATCTTAAATAGAGAAGAGATTATTAGAGAAAAAGCAACTATGCTTAATATGTTTGTAGAATTTATCAAAAATCAGCTTTATCAACCTATGGAGGAGTTTCTAATAAAAATTAAAGAAATAAAAGATAATAAAAATTTAGAAAAAAAGTTTGAAGAAAGTTTTAATTTTTTAAATCAACTTGATAATAAATTGATAGAAACTATGAAGAAAATAGAGGGAGTTTTAAATATTTATAATGATAAAAAGAATGAAATAGAAACTAGAAAGAAAAAGTTGCAAAGCCTTGCAGAAATAGAAGAGGTAATAGATTTAAATATTAAAAACAATATTTTTAGGAAAAATTAAATAATTTTAATAATTTATATTGAATTTTTTTTATAAAAATTAAAATAATTTTACAAAAAATATAGAGGTAAAAAATGGATGAAAAAAAGAAAAAAATGATAGAAATATATAATATAGCAATAGATAAATATTTTAACAGAGAGTTTGAAGAAGCAGCTAAATTATTTAAAAATGTTTTAGAAATTGAACCAGATGACTATGTATCTGAAATTCATTTAGCAAGATGCTTAGAATATATTAAAAACCCTCCTGGAGATGATTGGGATGGAGTTTTTAAGTTAACTTCTAAATAAACTATTATAATGTAATTATTAATATATTTTTTAGGAGAATATAATGAATAAAAAAACTATTGAAACAATGAATGGTTTTGATAAGATTAAAACTATTTTAGGTGAAGAAACTAACCTCGAAGGAGATTTAAAATATAAAGATTCTCTTATGATAAAGGGTAGATTTAAAGGCACAATAAAAACAGATGGATATCTTATTTTAGATGCTAATTCTAATGTTGAAGCAGATATAACTGCGAAGTATGTAAGAATTGCCGGAACACTTAAAGGAAATATTTTAGACTCCTTTAAGATCGAGATGGTTGGTCAGGCAAAAGTAGCTGGTAATATTAAAACAGAAGTATTAAAAATTGATGATGGCGTTATCTTTGAAGGTAAATGTGAAATGAAAACTAAATAAAAAAATATTGACTTTTTAAAAATTAATGATAAATAAGATTCACCTTCCTTATTAATTTTAATTATTGCCCACATAGCTCAGAAGGTAGAGCACTTCCATGGTAAGGAAGGGGTCAACGGTTCAATTCCGTTTGTGGGCTTATGTTGTTTAGAATTTAATTTATTATTAAATTAATGATATTGTTAATTTTTATAATAAAATGATTAAATTTTAAGCTATAAAGAGGTAAAAATGAGAGAAATAATTTCTTTACAATGTGGAGAATGTAAAAATAAAAATTATACTACTGAAAAAAACAAGAAAAATACACCTGATAAAATAGAGTTAAAAAAATACTGTAAATTTTGTAGAAAACATACTTTACATAAAGAAACAAAAGTTAAGTAAATAAATTTATATAATATATGTGGGATATTATTTAGGCCAGTAGCTCCAATTGGTAGAGCGTCGGTCTCCAAAACCGAATGTTGGGGGTTCGAATCCCTCCTGGCCTGATTATATTATTTTTTTATATAATCAAACATTTAATTGTTAAGGATTTATTATGAAAAAGATAAAAGATTGGAAAGTAGTTGTTTTTATAAAGCAATGTATTGAGGAGTTAAAAAAGGTTAATTGGCCAACTTCTGAAGAAGTTCAAGAAATGACTTATGTTGTAATAATTTTTATTTTAATTTTTGCTATTCTTTTAAGTTTTGCAGATGTTGTTTCCGTAAAATTGGTTGATTGGGTATTTGGATTATGAAAAACTATTATGTTTTGAAAGTTACTACTGGTATGGAATATGAAGTTGCTGATAATTTGAAGAAATTAGTTAAATTGAATAAAGTGGAAGATTTTGTTACTGATATAATTGTTCCAGAAGAAACAGTTTTAAAAATGCAAAGAGGTAAAAAAAAAGAAGTTAAAAGAAAATGCTATCCAGGATATGTGATAGTTGAGATGGATTTGAGTGACGAACCTGCAGATGAAAACTATTGGAAAAAGATAGTTAAGATTGTATTGAGTGTACCAAATGCTGTTAGTTTTGTTGGGGTTAAAAGGGTTGATAAACCTATACCAATGAAAAAAGCTGATGTTGAAACATTTCTTTTTAATATAGGTGAAAAAAAAGAAGTGAAGAAAAATGTCTCAATTGTAGATTTTGAGGTAAATGAAAATATATTGATTATAGATGGTGCATTTAAAAACTTTGAAGGATTGATAAAATCCATAGATGTCGAGAAAGAAAAAGTTATTGTAGAGATTGACATCTTTGGAAGAAAAACACCAGTTGAGCTGTTGTTTTCACAAATTGAAAAAAAATCTTAAGGAATGAAAGATGGCAAAAGAAATTAAGCAGATTGTAAAATTGCAGTTGATAGGTGGTTCAGCTACACCAGCTCCACCAGTTGGTCCTGCATTGGGTCAAGCTGGAGTTAATATTCAGCAGTTTTGCCAAGCTTTTAATGCTAAAACTGCTAATAGAAAAGGTGAAGTAATTCCTTGTATTATAACAGTTTACAAAGATAAGACTTTTGATTTTATTTTAAAAACACCTCCAGCTACCTATCTTATAAAACAAGTTTTAAAGATTGAATCAGGCTCTGGAGAACCTAATAAGAAAAAGGTAGGTAAAATTACAAAAGATAAACTAAGAGAAATAGCTGAAAAAAAGATGCCTGACTTAAATGCTAACGACATAGAAGCTGCTATTAAAATTATTGCAGGTTCATGTAAATCTATGGGTGTTGAAGTTGTTGAATAAATTTATTTAATCTTAATTTCAAAGGAGATAATTGTGAAAAGAGGCAAAAAGTACAAAATTGCATTAAAGCAAATAAATAAAATTGAATTATATGAACCAAAAAAAGCTATAGAAACTATAAAAAAAGCAGCTTTTACAAAGTTTGATGAAACAATAGATGTTGTTTTTGTGTTGAATTTGGATAAAAAACATACTATTAGGGGCACTCATGTATATGATTATCCTTTTGGAAAACAGAAAAAAATTTTGGTTTTTGCTGAAGGTGATTTAGCTAATGAAGCAAGAATTGCAGGTGCTGATTATGTAGGTTCACAGGATTTGATAGATAAAATAGCTTCAGGATGGATAGATTTTGATGTTTGTATAGCAACCCCAGATATGATGAAAAATATTTCAAAGGTTGCAAAAATATTGGGCCCAAAAGGATTAATGCCAAACCCAAAGCTCGGGACAGTTACAACTGAAATTAAAAAAGCAGTAGAAGAAGTAAAAAAAGGAAAGATTGAGTATAGGGCAGATAAAGCTGGAAATGTTCATGTAAGTATAGGTAAAAAATCAATGGATGATGAGAAATTGCTTTCCAATTTCAATTCTATATATAAAGAAATACTTAAAAAAAGACCATCTGATTTAAAAGGGGATTATATAAAAAAGGTATTTATTTCCAGTACAATGAGTCCATCCATAAAGATTGATTTTTCTCAAATTAAATAATCTGAGGGAATAATATGGTTGAAAATATTAGAGTTATTAAAAAAGAAAAACAAGAGTTATTTAATAAATACATTGATATATTTAAAAATAATTCATTTATAATATTTGCTGATTTTGAAAGATTTACAGTGAAAGATTCTACCCAAATGAGAAAAGAAATAAGAAAATTTGGTGGGAATGTTCTTGTTGTTAAAAATAATATTTTTAGAAAAGCTTTAGAAGCTGAATATGAAAATATTAAAAATGTTGATGAAAATATTTTTATTAAAAATACTATAATAGCATATGGCAATGATAATGTTTCAGAAATTACTAAAGCTTTAAAGAATTACTCAAAAAATGGATTTGTAACATTAAAAGGAGCGATTTACGAAAGAGAATATTTAAATAAAGATAGAGTAAATGCTCTTGCTAATTTACCAACTAGGCAGCAACTTTATGCAATGCTTGCTAATTTATTAGCGAGCCCTATAGTTAACCTTGCTAGGGATTTAAATGATATAATGGGTAGATTTGCTAGAGTTTTGAATAATGTTGCTGATAAGAAAAAGTAATATAATATTTTATAAAATAAAAAATTAAAAAAATAATAAAGGGAGATAAAAATGGCAGAAAAAATGACTAAAGAAGTTTTTATTGAGGCTATTAAACAAATGACTGTTGTAGAATTAAATGAGCTAGTTAAAGCTATTGAACAAGAATTTGGGGTTTCAGCAGCAGCGCCAATGATGATGGCAGCAGCAGCTCCAACTGTAGCAGCAACTGAAGCAGCACCAGAAAAAACAGAGTTCGATGTTTATATTAAAAATGTTGGGGATAAGAAAATTGAAGTTATAAAGGTAATTAGACAAATAACTAATTTAGGCTTAAAAGAAGCAAAAGATTTAGCTGAAGATTCATCCAAACCTGTTGCAAAAGGTGTATCGAAAGAAGAAGCTCAAAAAATTAAAAAACAATTGGAAGAAGCTGGTGCTCAAGTTGAACTTAAATAGTTCAATAAATAAAAATTCATATAATTTCTTAGAGGGAGTATTGTTCCCTCTAAGAAATATATTTATTTTAAATTCTTTTTTATTTTTTCAGTAAAGTTGTGTGTATTTTAATCTTTTATAATTCTGTTGTTGAGTATTTATTATATAATTTTATTTTTAAAATTATATATTTAATATTTATTTATTAATATTAGTAAGAAAGAAGATTAGATGATTCAAAGATTAATATTATCAATTAAAAAATTCACTCAAGAAATATCTTCTCAAAAATTTATAAAGAAATTTTTTTATATAAAAATTAAAATAAATATAAATTTTATGGTCATAAGAAATTTTTATTATAGATATTTTTATTATTGTAATAATTTATCTAATCTGATAATATTATAATATTATCTTTCATTTTTTAAAATAAAATATAAAAAAAATTAAAGGGAGATATAAATGAAGGTGAAATTATCACCTATGAAAAAAAATCCTGTAAGACATCTTATTGAAAATAAGGGGGAAGAAATTTTTGAATATCCATATCTTTTGGAGCTTCAGAAAAAATCATATGAATTTTTTTTACAAAGAGATAGAAAGTTAAATAATTTACCTCTTGAAAATCAGGGTCTTGAATATCTCTTTAGAACTATTTTTCCTATTGAATCCCAAACAAGAAATATGGTTCTTGAATATGTTGAATATACAATTGGAGAGCCTAAATATACCGAGAATGAAGCTAGAAAAAAGGGGAAAACTTATGCTGTTCCTATAAAAGCTCGGATTAATTTAGTTTTGAAAGATACTGGAGAGGTTAAAAGTCAAGAAATATATTTTGGTGAATTTCCTTTAATGACTTCAAATGGTACATTTATTATTAATGGAGCTGAAAGAGTAGTTGTTAGTCAAATTCATAGATCTCCAGGTGTTGTTTTTTCTTACTCAGAGAAAGATTATGAATTTAATGCAAGACTCTCTCCTGATAAAGGTTCATGGCTTGAGTTTTTGATTGATGAAAAAAAAGAAATAATGCATGTAAGAATTGATAAAAAAAGAAAGATTTTGGTTACCACATTTTTAAGAGTAATTGGGTTTGAAAATAATGAAAAAATAATAGAAGCCCTTCATGAAGTAAAAGAAGTTGAAGTAAATGAATCCATAGAAAATAGATATTCTGCTCAAGATGTTATTGTAGAAACAGATTTTGGCCCTGAAAAAATATTAGCTGCAGGGAAAAAAATTTCATTTACAGATATAATGTCTTTGAAAGAATATAATATTGAAAAAGTTAAGGTAGTTGAATTAAATTCTGATAAATTTATAAGTTCCGAAGTAATATTAAATACATTACAGAAAGAGACATTTGAAAAGTCAGCAGAAAATCCATTAAAATCTGAGATGTCTAAAGATGAAGCAATAAATAAAGTATTTAATATAATTAGACCCGGCGAACCTGCATTGATTGAAGCTGCTGAAAAAGAGATTCTTGATATGTTTTTTGATCCTAAAAGGTATGATCTTGGTAGAGTTGGTAGATTTAAAATAAATAAAAAATATGGTTATGAAGAAAATATTACAACTTTAGCTTTAACAAAACAAGATATAATTAATACAATAATTTATTTAGAAAAAATATTTGAAAGAAAATATAAACCAGATGATATTGACCATTTATCAAATAGAAGAGTGAGAGGAGTTGGGGAGTTATTTTTAAATCAACTTAAAAAAGCATTTGCTAGAATAGAAAAAGTTGCACTTGAAAGAATGCAAACATGTGATCCAGATACTATACAACCTGTTGATATTCTTTCTATTAAACCAATAAGTGCTGTTATTAATGAGTTTTTTGGTACTTCCCAATTATCTCAGTATATGGATCAAACCAATCCATTAACGGAACTGACTCATAAAAGAAGATTAAATGCTCTTGGTCCAGGTGGTTTATCTAGAGATAGAGCCGGTTTTGCAGTAAGAGATGTTCATCATTCCCACTACGGTAGAATATGTCCTATTGAAACTCCAGAAGGCCAAAACATAGGTTTGATTGTTTCATTAACAACTTATGGTAGAAAAAATGATTATGGTTTTTTAGAGACCCCATATAGAAAAGTTGAAAATGGTGTAGTTACCAATAAAATTGAGTATTTAACTGCTATTGAAGAAGAAAGATATTATATTGCACAATCACTTGAAGAGATTGATGAAAATGGTAGATTCAAGAATCAATTTGTAAATGCTAGATACAAAGGAGAGTATGTTTCAGTAGAAAGAGACCTTATTAATTATATAGATGTTTCTCCAAGACAGGTATTTTCAGTTTCTACCTCATTAATTCCATTTCTTGAACATAATGATGCGAATAGAGCTCTTATGGGTTCTAACATGCAGAGACAAGCTGTTCCTCTAATTTGTCCAGAATCACCATATATTGGTACTGGATTAGAATATGTAGTTGCTAGAGATTCTGGAGTTATTGTAACAGCAAGGAGAAGTGGTGAGGTTATTTATGTTACAAATAGTATAATTAAAATATTACCTGATAATAGAAAAAATGATAAAGATATTGATGTATATGAATTAATGAAATTTTTTAGAACAAACCAGGATACTGTATATAATCAAAAACCTATTGTAAAAGTTGGTCAAAGAGTATCAGAGGGTGAGGTTATTGCGGATGGACCATCTACTCAAAATGGAGAACTTGCCTTAGGTAGAAATCTTAAGGTAGCTTTTATGCCCTGGTATGGTTATAATTTCGAGGATGCTATTGTAATTTCAGAAAGAGTTGTTAAAGAAGATCTATTAACTTCAATTCATATTAAAGAATTTCAAATAGAAGTAAGAGAAACTAAGCTTGGAAAAGAAAAAATTACAAGAGAAATTCCAAATGTATCTGAATCTGATATTAAAGATTTAGATGAAGAAGGGATAATTAGAATTGGAGCTAGAGTTGGGTCAAACTCAATATTGGTAGGGAAGGTTACTCCAAAAGGACATGAAGACCTTACTCCAGAATATAGGCTTGTAAAATCAATATTTGGAGAGAAGGCATCAGATGTTAAAGATACATCTTTAAGACTTCCACATGGAGTTGAAGGTAATGTTATAAATGTAATAAGATTAAGAAGATCAGAAGGAGAAGATTTAGAAGCAGGAGTTGAAGAAATAGTAAAAGTTTATGTTGCAGTAAAAAGAAAAATATCGGTTGGAGATAAATTATCAGGAAGACATGGTAATAAAGGAGTAATATCAAAAATATTACCAGAACAAGATATGCCATTTTTACCAGATGGTACACCAGTTGATATAGTATTAAATCCACTTGGGGTGCCTTCTAGAATGAATCTTGGACAGTTACTTGAAGCAAGTCTTGGGTGGGTTTGTGAAAAATTAGGAGTTAAAGTTGCTGTTCCTGTATTCCAATCAGTTTCTTGGGATAAAATTCAGGAAATGTTAAAAGAGTGTAATTTACCAAATACTTCTAAAACTATTCTATATAATGGATTAACTGGTGAACCATTTGAACAAGAAGTGATGGTTGGAAATATCTATATATTAAAGTTAACACATATGGTTGATGATAAAGTTCATGCAAGATCCACTGGAAACTATTCTTTAGTTACTCAACAACCTTTAGGTGGTAAAGCTCAGTTTGGTGGCCAAAGATTGGGTGAAATGGAAGTTTGGGCATTGGAAGCATATGGAGCTTCGTATACTTTACATGAATTTTTAACTCAAAAATCAGATGATAGAACAGGACGAAATAATCTTTATCATGCAATTGTTAAAGGAAAAGTGATTCCACCTCCTGGAGTTCCTGAAGCTTTCAATGTTATGATTCAAGAGTTAAAAGGATTATGTCTCGATATTACTATATACGATGAAAATGACAAAATAATTCCATTATTCGAAAAGGATAATGACATAAATGAACAGAAAAAGCAGCAATCTAGTCAAATATTTTAGTGATACCTATATCTTAACTTTATTTATTTAAATTAAATTTTAGGGAAAGGTAAAGATATGCTTGAGAGAATAGGTAAATTTTCAAAAATTAAAATAAAACTTGCTTCACCAGAAGTTATAAAAATGCAATCTTATGGTGAAGTTAAAAAACCAGAAACTATTAATTATAGAACACTTAAACCAGAAAAAGATGGTTTATTTTGTGAAAAAATATTTGGAACAACTAAAGATTATGAATGTTCGTGTGGGAAGTTTAAAACTCCAAAATATGAAGGAGTTATTTGTGATAGGTGTGGTGTTCAAGTAACAGAAAGTAAAGTTAGAAGAGAGAGAACAGGACATATTGTTTTAGCAGCACCAGTTGCACATATATGGTATTATAAAAGTTCTCCAGCTAAAATAGCAGTATTATTAAATATAAAATTGAAGGATTTGCATTCGGTTCTTTTTCATGAAAAATATATTGTGATTGATGCAGGTGATACAGACTTAAAGGAAAAACAGATTTTGGTAGAACAGGAATATCTAGAAGCAAGAGAGAAATATGGAATCTCTTTTGAAGCTAAAATGGGTGCAGAGGCTATAAAAGAATTATTAAGTAAAATAGATCTTGATGATGAAGCATTCTATTTAAGACAAAAGATGATTGAAAAAGGTGAAAAATGCAATAAAAAAATATTTAAACAACTTGAATTGATTGAAGATTTTAGAAGATCTGGTAATAGACCAGAATGGATGATATTAGATTATATTCCTGTTATACCACCAGATTTAAGACCTATGGTTCAATTGGATGGTGGAAGATTTGCAACTTCAGATTTAAATGATTTATATAGAAGATTGATTCATAGAAATAATAGACTAAAGAGATTGATGAAGATGCATGCACCTGAAATAATTATAAAAAATGAAAAAAGATTATTGCAGGATGCTGTTGATTGTCTATTTGACAATTCTAAAAGAAAGAGAGCTATAAAAGGACCAAGTAATCGACCTCTAAAATCTCTTTCTGAATTGTTAAGGGGAAAACAAGGTAGATTTAGGCAAAATCTTTTAGGTAAAAGAGTTGATTATTCAGGAAGATCAGTAATTGTTGTTGGTCCTGAATTGGCTATATATCAGGCAGGTGTACCAAGAATTATGGCTTTGGAATTATTTAAACCATTTATAATTCAAAAATTGATGAAAATAAATGGAGCTTCTATCAAAAATGCTAAAAGATCAATAGAAAAAGGTGAACCTATTGTTTGGGACATTCTAGAAGAAATTGTATATAAACATCCAATAATGCTTAATAGAGCTCCAACATTGCACAGATTAGGATTTCAAGCTTTTGAACCCAGGTTAATAGAGGGAAAAGCTATTCAATTACCACCTCTGGTATGTCATGCCTATAATGCAGATTTTGATGGGGACCAGATGGCTATTCATGTTCCACTCTCATATGAAGCACAAATAGAATGTTGGTTATTACTTTTAGCTGCAAAAAATTTGCTTGATCCTGCAAATGGCAATCCTATAGCATGGCCTACAAAAGATATGGTTTTAGGCTTATTTTTACTAACTAAAGAAAATAAAAATATTAAAAGACCAAAAGAGAGATATTTTAATAATATCGATGAAATATACTTTGCTCTTGAAAATAAATATATTACTTACCATGAACTTATCAAATATAAATACAAGAATAAATGGATAGAAACAACAGCTGGTAGAGTTATTTTTAATTCTATTTTACCTCCAGATTTTGAATTTATAAATGAAGCACTCCCTGAAAAGAAATTAAAAAGCCTTGTATTTGAAATATTTAAAAATTATGGTACTTATAAGGCTGCCTATACACTTGATAAAATGAAAGAGTTGGGTTTTAAATATTCAACTCTTTTTGGATGTACTATTTCTGCTGCAGATATAATTATTCCAGAAGATAAATATTCAATTATAGAAAAAACACAAAAAGAAGTTAACAAACTAAATGAAGCAATGAAAAAAGGTCAAATTACTGATGATGAAAGATATAATGAGACAGTTAGAAAGTGGTCAGATGCTAAAAAGAAAATTATTAAAAAATTAAGAACTTTAATGGAAGAAACAAGTGGTGGATTCAATCAATTAAATATTATTGTAGAATCTGGGGCAAGAGGTTCTATTACTCAAGTAGCACAACTTGCTGGTATGAGGGGAAATATGGCTACCCCTTCTGGAAAGATAATAGATATACCAATTAAATCTAATTTTAAGGAAGGTTTAACAGTATTTGAATATTTCATTTCTACACATGGGGCAAGAAAAGGACTTGCAGATACTGCATTAAAAACTGCAGATGCTGGATATTTAACAAGAAAACTTATTGATATTGCCCAGGATGTAATAATATCTGAGGAAGATTGCGGAACAATAAATGGAATAGTTGTTGAAGCTCTATATGAGGGGGAAGAATTAAAAGAAAGACTTTCTAATAGAATAACTGGAAGATTTTCTCAAGAAAAGTTATTTCATCCTATTACAAATGAACAGATTCTTGATATTAATGAGTATATAACTTATGATAAAGCACAATATATTGAGAATTTAGGTATTAAAAAAGTTAAAATTAGATCAGTGTTAACTTGTGAGTCTAAAAATGGTATATGTCAAAAATGTTATGGTGAAAATCTTGCTACAAATAAAGTTGTAGATATTGGAGAAGCTGTAGGAATAATAGCAGCACAATCGATAGGTCAACCTGGTACTCAACTAACAATGAGAACATTTCATATTGGTGGTATTGCATCAACAACTGCAGCAGAAGGTTTAATACAATATGGAACACCGGTTTATTTAAATGCTATTAAAGGGACTTATGTTGAAGATAATGATGGAAATTTAATCTTTTTAAGAGATGGTTTAATATCAATTAATTTTATTTATAAAGATATATCTGAAGAATGTAAAATGGAGATATTTGTAAAAGAGGGAGAAAAAGTAATAAAAGATACTATTATTGGTAAAGATATTAAAGGTAATGATGTATACGCTGATAATATTGCAAATGTAGCTAAGATTAAAGATAAATTATATCTTATCAGTGAAGATATTGTTGTAAATATTAAATGTGGTTCAAAATTACTTACTAAAGAAGGAAATATTTTAGATGCAGGGCAGACATTGATTGAATTTGATTCACATAATGATTTAATAGTAGCTGAAGAGGAAGGAAAAATTAAATTTGTTGATTTTATTCTTGATGTTAACTATAAATTTAATGAACAAAATCAAATAAGAATATCTCAAATATTAAATGAAAAAAATCAACCAAAAATATTAATTGTAGATCCAGAAAATGAGGAAATTGTTAAATTAAACTATTTAGCTTTACCAAATTCTATTGTAACAGTCAAAGATAATGAAAAAGTTAAAAAAGGACAAGTTATAATAAAAATTCCAAAAGGTAAAACTACTCAAGTAGATATTGTTTCTGGTTTACCAAGAGTTAACAATCTTTTTGAAGCTAGATCCCCTAAAAATAAAGCTGTTTTAAGTATAGTAGAAGGAAAAGTTAAGTTTGGAGAAATAAAAAGACTTAAAAGAGTTATTTATGTAGAAGATGAGCTTGGTCATGTTCATGAACATAAAATACCTGTTAATGCAAATTTAAAAGTTAGGGATGGAGATTATGTTTATGCTGGACAAGAATTATGTGATGGAGAAATAGATCCATTTGATGTTTTACAGATAAAAGGAATATATGATTTTTCAGCTTTTTTACTTAATGAAATACAAAAAGTATATAGAGGACAAGGTGTAAATATTAATGATAAACATATATCTATTATAATAAGACAAATGCTAAGAAAAATTAGAGTAGAAGATGTAGGAGATACATCTTTTGTATTAAAGCAACTTGTTGATAGAGATGAATTTCTTGATGAGAATGAGAAAATTGTTGCAAATGGAGGTGTGCCTGCAAAGGGTAGACCTGCATTGCTAGGTATTACAAAAGCTTCTTTAAGTATAAAATCTTTTATTTCTGCTGCTTCATTTCAAGAAACAACAAGAGTGTTAACTAATGCTGCTATTAGAGGTGAAGAAGATCCTCTAAAGGGATTGAAAGAAAATGTTATAGTTGGTCAAAGAATACCTGCTGGAACAGGATTTAGAGATTATAGATTTATTAAAATTTATAGAAACTATAAAGGAGATATTGAAGTTAATTTAGATAAAATATTTGAAAGGAAATCATTTATAGATAGAACAGAAAGAATTTCTTAATAAAATTTATTGACATTGAAAAAAAAAATGTTATATATATATTCCAGATTTATAAAGGAGAATGTATGCCTACTATAAACCAATTAGTTAGAGAAGGAAGAAAGAAAGTATTTAAAAAATCTAAATCTCCTGCATTACAGGGGAATCCTCAAAAAAGAGGAGTGTGTACAAGAGTACAAACTATGACTCCCAAAAAACCAAATTCCGCATTGAGAAAAATAGCTAGAGTTAGATTAGTAAACGGAGTAGAAGTTACAGCATATATTCCGGGAGAAGGTCATAATTTACAAGAACATTCTGTTGTATTAATTAGAGGCGGGAGAGTTAAAGATTTGCCTGGTGTTAGATATCATATTATTAGAGGTACACTTGACTGTCTTGGCGTTGAAAATAGAAAAACATCAAGATCAAAATATGGTGTAAAAAAAGGTAAATAAAATATATTTAAATAATAAATAAAAGTAATTCTATGTTAATTTAAAGATTATTAAAGGAGATTTTAAGATATATGGGAAGAAAAAAGAAAAGAATTGAAAGGAATATTGGGATAGATTATAAATATAATTCAAAAGAAGTTATGAAGTTTATAAACTATGTTATGCTAGAAGGTAAAAAAAATATTGCATACAAAATAGTATATGAGGCTTTCGATATTATTAAAGAAAAAGTACATGAAGATCCTTTAGTTGTATTTAATAAAGCTATAGAGAATGTTAAGCCTTTAGTAGAAGTAAAATCTAGAAGGATAGGTGGGTCTACATACCAAATTCCTGTTGAGGTTCCATCTTATAGACAATTTTTTAAAGCTTGTAATTGGATAATAAATTTTGCTAGAGAAAGAAAAGGCAAATCTATGGCTGAAAAATTAGCTAATGAATTAATTGATGCATATAATAATGTTGGTTCAGCTGTTAAAAAGAAAGAAGATACTCATAAGATGGCTGAAGCAAATAGAGCTTTTGCTCATTTAAAGTGGTAACTAATATTTTTAACAAATAAAATAATTGATTTTATTCGATATATTTGTATTTAAATAGTTAAATTAAAAAATTAAGCTGAAATAAAAAATCTCTTAAAAATTTATTTTTCAGCTTTGTAATTCTTAATAAATATATTTAATTATAAATAAATTTTATTCAATTATTTAGCAGTAGTTATCCTCTAATAAAGTTAAATTTTATTTATTTTTTAGTTTTAATGTTATTAATTTTAAAAATAAAAAGAAGTTGCATATAAATAAGAGAGGGTAAAAGATGAAAGAAGTTGATATTAAGATGTATAGAAATATTGGTATAATGGCTCATATTGATGCAGGTAAAACTACTACTAGCGAAAGGATACTTTATTATACAGGAAAAACATATAAAATTGGAGAAGTTCATGAAGGTACTACAGAACTTGATTGGATGGAACAGGAAAGAGAGAGAGGTATTACAATAACATCTGCAGCAACAACTACCTTTTGGCGAGATCATAGAATAAATTTAATAGATACTCCTGGACATGTAGATTTTACAGTAGAAGTAGAAAGATCATTAAGGGTGTTAGATGGAGCAATTGGTGTATTTTGTGCAGTTGGAGGAGTAGAACCACAATCTGAAACTGTTTGGAGACAGGCTAATAAATATAAGGTCCCTAGGCTTATTTTTGTTAATAAGATGGATAGAATTGGTGCTGATTTTTTCAAAGTTGAAAGTGAGATTATTGATAAGCTAAATGGAATACCTTTACCAGTTCAGATTCCTTATGGTAAAGAAAATAATTTTAAAGGTG
Organism: Spirochaetota bacterium; assembly: GCA_026415295.1. NCBI lineage: Bacteria > Pseudomonadati > Spirochaetota > Spirochaetota bacterium. Next base: position 62,909 of record JAOAHJ010000031.1, read on the forward strand.
TAATAGATTTAATTAAAATGAAAGCTATCGTTTGGGAGGGAGAGGATTTAGGTGCTAAATATCATGAAGATAAAATCCCTGATGACTTAATAGATATTGCTAAACAATATAGAGAAAAATTATTAGAAAGAATTTCAGAAATCGATGATATAATTATGGAAAAATATTTATCTGGAGAGTCTATCAGTGAAGAAGAAATAAAATCAACTATAAGGAAAGGAACAATTCAGATGAAGTTTTTTCCAATGTTTTGTGGATCTGCGTTTAAAAATAAAGGTGTTCAACCATTGTTAGATGGTGTTATAGATTATCTACCTTCACCGGTCGATATAGGTAAGATTAAAGGTATTCATCCAAAGACTAGAGATGAGATAGAAAGAGAAAATTCAGTTAATCAACCTTTTTGTGCATTAGCTTTTAAAATAATGAGTGATCCTTATATTGGTAAATTAACTTTTATAAGAATTTATTCAGGTAGATTAGAGCAAGGTATGCAAGTTTTTAATTCTACAAAAGAAAAAGATGAAAGAATAGGTAGAATTGTTCTTATGCATGCTAATAAAAGAGAAGAAATATCTTCTGCAAAAGCTGGAGATATAGTAGGGGTAATAGGATTAAAAAATGTTCAGACAGGTGATACTTTATGTGATAAAAATAACCCTATAATACTTGAATCTATGGATTTCCCTGAGCCAGTTATTTATATAGCTATTGAACCAAAAACCAAAGCAGATTATGATAAATTAAGTAATGGATTAATAAAATTAGCAGAAGAAGATCCAACATTTAAAGTTAGAGTCGATCAAGAATCTGGACAAACTATTATTTCTGGGATGGGTGAATTACATCTAGAAATTATTGTAGATAGGTTAAAAAGGGAACATAAGGTAGAAGCTAATATTGGAAATCCTCAAGTTGCTTATAGGGAAACAATTAAAAGTAGTTCTAAAGTAGAAGGTAAATATATTAAACAATCAGGTGGTAGAGGGCAATATGGCCATGTTGTACTTGAGGTTGAGCCTCTTGAGAGAGGGAAAGGTTTTGAATTTATAGATAAGATAGTGGGAGGTAGAATACCAAAAGAGTATATACCATCAGTTAAAAAAGGTATCGAAGATGCACTTGATAATGGAGTTATTGCTGGTTATCCAGTTACAGACATTAAAGTAACTTTAGTAGATGGTTCTTATCATGAAGTTGATTCTTCAGATATGGCTTTTCAAATTGCAGCATCAATAGGTTTTAAGGATGCAGTTAGAAAATCAAATCCGACTATACTTGAACCTATAATGGCTTTAGAAGTTATAGTACCTGAAGAATATCTAGGTGATGTTATGGGGGATATAAATGGGCGAAGAGGTAAAATTACTGGAATGAAAGAGTCACAAATGGGAAAAATTATAAAAGCTGAGGTTCCTCTAAGTTCAATGTTTGGCTATGCAACTTTATTAAGATCTAAAACTCAAGGTAGGGGTACTTATACTATGCAATTTTCACATTATGAAGAATTACCTAAAAATCTACAAGAACAAATATTAAAAAAATAGATTTCATTAAATTATGACAAATTAGCTAATTTTATTAAATTTTATTTAATTTAAGTTAATAAAAAAGTTAAAAAAATAAAAAATTAAAATATTTCTTATTTTAATTAATTTAGAAATACTTTTTGCCTTAGAATTTGATAAATTTAAATTATTTAATCTAAATTTACTAAATTTTGTAAATTTTTCTTTACAAAATTTCTTTTTTGTGTTAATTAACTAACACCAGATTTTGGTGTTAAGGTGGCAATAATTTAGGAGGAAATATATGGCAAAGGAAAAGTTTATAAGAAATAAGCCTCATATTAATGTTGGGACTATTGGGCATGTTGACCATGGTAAAACAACATTAACTTCAGCAATAACCTTAGTATGTGCATCTAGAGGTCTTGCACAAGCAAAAAGATATGATGAAATTGATAATGCACCAGAAGAAAAAGCAAGAGGTATTACTATTAATACTCAGCATGTTGAATATGAAACACCAAAAAGACATTATGCTCATATTGACTGTCCAGGGCATGCTGATTATATTAAAAACATGATTACAGGTGCAGCACAAATGGATGGTGCTATACTTCTTGTTTCAGCAAATGAAGGACCAGAACCACAAACTAGAGAACATATTCTTCTCGCTAAACAGGTAAATGTTCCATACATAGTTGTTTTCTTAAATAAAGTTGATATGGTGTCTGATCCTGAATTGATTGATATTGCTGAAGAAGAAGTTAGAGATCTTCTTAAAAAATATGGTTTTCCAGGTGATACTATTCCTATTATAAGAGGATCAGCATTAAAAGCTATGAACTGTGGATGTGGAAAAGATGAGTGTCCTAATTGTAAGCCTGTAATAGAATTGTTGAATACAATGGATGATTATTTCCCAGAACCAAAAAGAGATATAGATAAACCATTTTTAATGCCAATTGAAGATATTTTTTCAATTAAAGGTAGAGGTACTGTAGTAACTGGTAGAATTGAAACAGGTGTTGTAAAAGTTGGTGATAAAGTTGAGATTGTTGGTTTTGGAGAAACTAAGGAAACTGTAATTACTGGTGTAGAAATGTTTAGAAAGGAACTTGATCAAGGACAAGCAGGGGATAATGTTGGTCTATTATTGAGAGGTATCGAAAAAAATGATGTAGAAAGAGGAATGGTTGTTGCGAAACCAGGATCTATTACTCCTCATAAAAAATTTACATGTGAAGTATATATTTTGTCAAAAGAAGAAGGTGGAAGAGAAAAACCATTTCATGCTGGATATAGACCACAGTTCTATTTTAGAACAACTGATGTAACTGGAGAAATTAAAGAGATCAGAAATTCTCAAACTAAGGAAGTTGAAAAAATAGCAAATCCTGGTCAAAATGTTGCTATGGATGTTGAATTAATATATACTGTAGCTATGGATAAGCAATTAAGATTTGCTATTAGAGAAGGTGGAAGAACAGTTGGAGCTGGAGTAGTTACAGAAATATTGGAATAATTAAATTATGGGAAGATGCTCAGTCTTGGGTATCTTCTCATTTCATTTTTTTTATATTCTTTGGAGGAATGATGAAAGGTAACATTATAAGAATAAAATTAAAAGCTTTTGAGCATAAGACGGTTGATAAGGCAACTGAGGAAATAGTAAGGGCAGCAAAAAAGGCAAGAGCTGAAATTTCAGGTCCAATACCTTTGCCCACACAAATTAGACGTTACACCGTTTTAAGATCACCTCATGTTCATATTACTTCAAGAGAACAATTTGAAATGAGAATACATAAAAGAATGATAGATATTATTAATCCGAATCAAGAAGTAATTAATGTTTTGTCTAAGCTCGAATTACCTGAAGGTGTAAACGTAGAAATTAAGCAAATATAATTTTTTTAGTTAAATAAAAAATTACAAAATAGTTATAAGGATAAAAATATGCTTGGATTAGTTGGCAAAAAATTAGGGATGAGTCAAATATTTAATGAGGATGGTAAGGTTGTTCCTGTGACTATTATAGAAGTCGGACCATGTCAAATACTTGAAATTAAAAATGAAGATAAAGAAGGATATAATGCATTAAAATTAGGTTATTTCCCAATAAAAGAGAATAAGTTAATAAAGCCTATAAAAGGTTATTTTGATAAGCTTAATTCTTTACTAAAAGAAAAAAATATTAGAATAGAAACATACAAAATAATAAAAGAATTTAGAACAGAAGAAAAGTTATCTAATTACGAAGTTGGACAATTTATTGATGTTTCATTTTTTGAAGGCACTAAATATGTTGATGTTACTGGGAAATCAAAAGGCAAAGGATTTCAAGGAATGATAAAAAGACATAATGCTGGTGGGGGGAAAATGTCTCATGGTTCTAAATTTCACAGAACACCAGGTTCTACAGGTCAAAGAGAAGAGCCAGGAAGAGTAAGGAAAAATAAGAGGATGCCTGGTCACTTGGGTTGTGAAACTGTTTCAGTTCAAAATCTTGAGGTAGTTAAAATATTTAAGGATAAAAATGTCATAATGGTTAAGGGAGCTGTGCCAGGAGCTAGAAATTCAATTGTTTACATTAAAAAGGCTGTAAAAGCTAGTTAATTATTACAAAGGATGAAGGATACAATATGAAAGCAATATTATATGATATTAATAATAGAGAAAAAAAGAATATAGAAATATCAGAAAGTTTGTTTTCAAATAAAGTAAATAATTATTCTATATGGCTTGCAATAAAGGTAGAGGAAGCTAATAAAAGAATAGGATGTGCTAACACTAAAACTAAAGCTGAAGTTGCAGGATCTGGTAAGAAACCATGGAGACAAAAGGGAACTGGTAGAGCTAGAGTTGGTACTAGGAGAAATCCTATTTGGGTTGGTGGAGGAATTGTATTTGGTCCTAAACCAAGGTCATATAAGTTAAAAATTAATAAAAAAGTAAAGAGATTAGCTTATCTATCATTATTTTCTTTAAAATATAAATTGGGGAATATTAAATTTATTGAAGATATACATTTAAATGAAATAAAAACAAAAAATATGGTTCAAATTTTTAAAAATTTAAATCTTAATTCAAGTGTTTTGTTAATATATGGAGATAAAGTTGAAAAAGAAAATTGTTTTGGAGAGAAAGTTTTAACAATATCTGATAATGATAAGAAGATTAAGGAATCTTGTAAAAATATAGATTTTGTTAAAACTTTGCATTGGAATAATTTAGCAGCAAAAGATATCTTTTATTCTAAAAATATTTTAATAACTGAGTCAGCATTGATTAATCTTCAAGAAAAGTATACTTCTAAAGTTAATGTTTAAAATGGGGTTAAATTATGAAATTAGATTTAAATGATATTTTAATAAGGCCTATAATATCTGAAAAGGTTACTTCTTTGCAAAAAGAAAATAAATATGTTTTTCAGATTCATAAAGATGCTAACAAAAAAATGGTGGAAGAGTGTATTAAAAAGCTATATAATATGGAACCAATAAGTGTTAATATAATAATTGCTCCAAGGAAAAAGAAAAGACAAAGATATAAAGAAGGATATACCAATTTTGTTAAAAAAGCTATTATAACATTAAAAGAAGGTGATAGTTTTAGTTTTTTAAAGGTATAATAAATAAAATGTAATAGAAATAATTGAATATCGAATTAAGAAAAATTTAGGAAGGATAAAATGGGATTAAAATATTTTAAACCAGTTACGCCTACTCAGAGATTTAAAACAGGTTATGATTTTTCTGAAATAACTACTAATGAACCTTATAAACCATTAACTATTTATTTAAAAAATACAGCAGGTAGAAATAATTATGGAAGAATAACTTCTAGAAGAATGGGTGCTGGTCATAAAAAATTATATAGAATTATTTCTTTTACAAGAAATATGTATAATTTGAATGCTAAAGTAGAAACTATAGAATATGATCCATATAGAACAGCAAGAATTGCTCTTGTTTGTTATGAAAATGGTGTAAGAAGGTATATTTTAGCACCTGATTCATTAAAAGTAGGAGATAGAGTTACTGAAGGTGAAAATGTTCCTATTAAAGTTGGGAATGCTTTACCATTAAAAAATATACCAGTTGGTACACTAGTTCATAATGTAGAGCTAAGACCTGGAGAAGGTGGTAAGATTGCAAGATCAGGTGGTACATTTTGTCAAATTTCTGGTTTTGAAAAAGATTATGCTATTTTAACAATGCCATCTGGAGAATTAAGATTTGTTCACAAAGATTGTTATGCAACAGTTGGTATTGTTTCTAATCCAGATGCTAAAAATATAATAATAGGTAAAGCAGGAAGATCAAGATGGATGAATCGAAGGCCGAGAGTTAGAGGAGTTGCAATGAATCCTGTTGATCATCCACATGGAGGTGGTGAAGGTAGAGGAAAAGGTAACCATCCTATGACTCCATGGGGACAGCCAACTAAGGGATATAAAACTAGAAAGAAAAATAAAACTACTAATAAGTTTATTATAAAGAGGAGAAAAGAAAATGGCTAGATCTTTAAAAAAGGGTCCTTTTATAGAGAAAAAATTATTTAATAAAGTTCTTGAAGCTTCTAAAGGGAAGAAGGGAGCTCCAATTAAAACATGGTCAAGAGCTTCTACTATTATACCTGAAATGGTTGGACTTACTATAAATGTTTATAATGGTAAAAAATTTATACCTATACATATAAATGAGAATATGATTGGTCATAAATTAGGGGAATTTGCTCCTACTAGAACTTTTAAAGGTCATAGAAAAGCAGAAACTACTCAAGCCGGAGAGAAAAAATGAAAGCAAAAACATATCAAAAATATTTAAATGTATCTCCAACTAAAATATTAAGATTTTCAAGAGAGATTAAAAAAGGTGATAATGTTAATTATACTATTGCAAAACTTCTCTCTCTTCCAAATAAAAGTGCAAAAATATTAGCTGATGCTATAAAGCATGCAAAATCGAATTTAATATTTATATCTAATGAGAAAAACCTTGAGTATGATGAAAGCAAATTCTATATTGAAAAAATAATTGTTCAAAAAGCACCAACATTAAAGAGATTAAGACCTAGAGGGAGAGGAAGAGCTGATATCATAAATAAAAGAAAAAGTCATATATATGTAGAAATTACAGATGGTAAGGTGGAGGAATAAAATGGGTCAAAAAGTTAATCCAGTTGGCTTAAGATTAGGCATAAATAAAGAATGGCAATCAAACTATTTTGCTTCATTTAGAAAAAATGAGCTTGCTAATAAAGTTGTTGAAGATGAGCTAATTAGAAGATATATAAAAAAACAACTTAAAGATGCTTCAATTTCAGCAATAGAAATATTTAGAAATGCAGAGAAAACAACTGTTGTAATAAATACCTCTAAACCTGGTATGGTAATAGGTAAAAAGGGAGCTTTACTTGAAGATTTAAGAAAAGCTATTGAGAATAAAATAACAAGTAAATATACAAAAACAGGAATAAACATTAAAATAAAAGAAGTAAAAAATAGATTTCTTGATGCTGAATTAGTTGGTCAAGATATAGCTAAACAGATTGAAAGTAGAGGTAATTATAAAAGAGCTATTAAAAATACAATGGCGTTAGTTATGCAAGCTGGAGGAAAAGGAATAAAAATAAAAGTATCAGGAAGACTTGGTGGAGCAGAAATGGCTAGAAGTGAAATATACCAAAAAGGAGAAGTTCCTTTAAGCACTCTAAAAGCTGATATAGATTTTGCAATAGTGGAAGCTAAAACAATAATGGGAATTATTGGTTTAAAAATATGGATCAATAGAGGAGAAAAAATATTTAATTAGTAAGGGGTTGTTATGTTAGCACCAAATAAACAGAAATATAGAAAACAACAAAGAGGAAGAAATAGAGGAGAGGCAACAAGAAATACCAAAATAGCATTTGGTGAATATGCTCTTGTTGCTATTGAAAATGGTTATTTTACAGCAAATCAACTTGAAGCAGGTAGAGTTTGTCTTACCAGAAAGATTAAAGGAAATGGAAAAATATGGATTAAAGTTTTTCCAGATGTGCCATACACAAAAAAGCCTGCTGAAACAAGAATGGGTAAAGGAAAGGGAGCTGTAGAATATTATGTAGCAAGAGTTAAGAGAGGCAATATAATTTATGAAATAGCGGGAAATTTCTCAGAAGAATTAGCCTTTGAAGCATTGAAAGAGGCTTCTTATAAAATGCCTGTAAAATGTAAAATAATTAAGAGAGATATATTAACAGGAGTTTAGAAAATGAAGGCAAAAGAAATAAGAAATATGAAAAATGAAGAGTTATTAAATTTATTAAATGATCTTGTAAATAAAAAAAGAGAAATAAGGTTTAATTTACAGGTTGGTCAGGTAGAAGATATTTCTTCTCTTACTAAAACAAAGAGAGATATTGCTAGAATTAAAACTATTTTAAGAGAAAGAAATGTAATTGTTTAGGAGCTAAAAAATGGAAAATAAAAGAAGAAAAATGTTTACTGGTTTAGTTATTTCAGATAAGATGGAAAAGACTATAGTTGTTAAAGTAGAAACATTAAAACAACATCCAAAATATAAAAAATATGTCAAAAAAATTAAAAAATATAAAGTTCATGATGAAGAAAACAAAGCTAAAGTAGGGGATGTTGTTTTAATTGGTGAAACAAGACCACTTTCAAAAGAAAAATATTTTGAACTTATTAAGATTTTAGAAAGTGGGAAATAAGATTAAAATTATTATAATGAGGATGGTTCTATGATACAACAACAAACACTGTTAAATGTTGCTGATAATTCAGGAGCTAAATTGTTGCAATGTATAAAAGTACTTGGTGGCACTCATGCAAGATATGCATATGTTGGGGATATTATTGTTTGTTCTGTAAAAGAAGTTTTACCAGGTTCAAATATAAAAAAAGGTTCAGTTGTTAGAGCTGTTATTGTAAGAACAAAGTATCCTGTGAAAAGAGACGATGGTTCCTGTATAAGATTTGATGAAAATGCAGCGGTTATTCTTGATAAACAGAATAACCCTGTTGGTACAAGAATTTTTGGTCCAGTAGCAAAAGAATTAAGAGAAAAAGATTTTATGAAAATAATATCTTTAGCACCAGAAGTTTTATAATAATTTAGAAATTGTTTTTAGAGGTGTAATATTATGAGAAAATTGAAAATAAAGAAAAATGATCTTGTTAAAGTAATAGCTGGCAAAGATAAAGATAAAGAAGGTAAAGTTCTAAGAGTTATCCCTGAGAAAAATAGAGTTGTAGTGGAAGGAATAAATTTGCATGCAAAAACTTTAAGAAAATCAGACAAATTCCCAAGTGGAGGTATAGCAAAGGTTGAAGCACCTATTGATATCTCAAATGTTATGTTAATTTGTCCTAAGTGTAATAAGCCAACCAGAGTTGGTAGAAGAGATGAAGAACATCATCCAAGATACTGTAAAAAATGCAAAAAAAATATTGATTAGGGGTTGTTATTATGTCAATTTTAAAACAGAAATATGAAAAAGAAGTCAAACAAAAGATGATTAAACAATTTAATTATAAAAATGTTATGATGGTTCCAAAGATTGTAAAGGTAGTTTTGAATATGGGTGTAAATGAAGCAACCCAGGATAAAAAAGTTATTAATGAAGCTTTGGAAGAGTTAACTGCAATAGCTGGACAGAGAGCAGTTAAAACAAAAGCTAAAAAATCAATAAACCAGTTCAAATTAAGACAGGGACAAGAAATAGGTTGTAAGGTTACTTTGAGAAGAGATAGAATGTGGGAATTTTTAAATAAGTTTTTTAATATTGCTCTACCTAGAGTTAAAGATTTTAAAGGTGTTAGTGTTTCTGGTTTTGATGGTAAGGGAAATTTTAATATAGGAATTAGAGAACATGTTGTTTTTCCTGAAATTGAATTTGAAAAAGTAGAAAAAATTAAAGGGCTTTCAATTTCAATTGTTACTACAGCTAAAACTGATGAAGAGTGTAAATATCTACTTCAATCTTTAGGAATGCCATTTAAAAAATAATTTAAGAGGTAATATATGGCTAGAAAAGCAATGATAGAAAAAGCAAAAAAAGTGCCTAAATATAAAGTGAGAAAACACAATAGATGTAATGTTTGTGGAAGATCAAGAGCTTATATTAGGGATTTTGGTATTTGCAGAATTTGTTTTAGAAAATTAGCTGGCGAAGGTAAATTGCCAGGAATTAAAAAGGCATCTTGGTAAAAGGAGACAAATATGAGTTTTACAGATCCTATTTCACAATTATTAATTAATTTAAAAAATGCACAATTGTCTAAAATCGATCATATTGAAATTTACTACTCTAAAATGATTGAATCTATTTTGAATATACTAAAAAATAAAGGATTTATAGAAGACTATAAAATATCTGATGAAAATACTAAGGTTAAAAAAATTTCAATTATTTTAAAATATGAAGATAATAAACCAGTTATAAGAGGTGTTCAGAGAGTATCTAAACCTTCAAGAAGAATTTATAAAAGCTTAAAAGAAATAAAACCTGTTTTTAATGGATATGCTGTATCTGTTTATTCAACAAATAAAGGTATATTAACAGATAAAGAAGCTATTAGAAATAAGGTTGGTGGAGAATTTTTGTTTTATATTTGGTAATTATTTTGTTTTTTTATTAAAAAAATATAAATAATAGAAGTTGGCTTTATTTAGATTAAATTTATGAAAAGGGGACGAAAATGTCTAAAATTGTTAAGAAACCTTTAATAATACCTAAAAATGTTGAGTTAAACTTTGAAAATAAAGGGAATGAAATAATTGTTAAAGTAAAAGGACCAAAAGGAACAGTTGAAAAAAAGCTTTTAAATATAATAGATTGTAAAATTGATGAAAATAAAAAATTAATTTTAAATTTAAAAACTACAAATTCAAAAATGAAACCATTTTTAGCAACATCATATAGAATTATTGAAAATATGATAAAAGGTGTTCAAGAACATTATTCTAAAGTTCTTGAAATCTATGGAGTTGGATATAAAGCTAATGTTGCAGGAAAAACATTAAAATTAAATGTTGGTTATTCACATGAGGTTAATTATAATATTCCTCAAAATATTGAAGTAAAAGTTTCTGAAAACAAAATAATAGTAAGTGGGCCAGATAAAGAGTTGGTAGGATTGGTTGCTGCCCAGATTAGAGAAATTAAAAAACCAGATCCTTATAGAGGAAAAGGTTTAAGGTATCAAGGAGAGAACCCAATAAGGAAAGTTGGAAAAAAAGCAGCAACATAATAATTTTTATATTAATATATATTAGGAGATTCAGGTATGATAAAGATTTATAAAAGAGAAAAAGAGAGACAATTAAGAAGAAAACATAGATCAAAGAAAAATTTAGTTGTAACATCTGACAGACCTAGAGTATGTGTTTTTAAAAGTAATAGATATATTTATGCACAAATAATTGATGATATTCAAGGGCATACTCTTTGTTCATATTCTTCATTGGTATTAAAAAAGAAACTAACTATTGATACAGCTAAAGAAGTAGGTTTAGCTTTAGGTAAAATAGCATCAGAAAAAGGTATAAAAAGAGTCGTTTTTGATAGAAATGGGTATAAATTTCATGGTAGAGTAAAAGCACTTGCTGATGGCTTAAGGGAAGCAGGATTAGAATTTTAATTAAAATTTTTAATTAAGGAGAATTTCAATGGCAAATTTTTATAAAACATATGAAGCACAACTAATAGAAAAAACAGTTAAAGTTGGAAGAGTTACCAAAGTTGTTAAGGGTGGTAGAAGGTTTTCTTTTAATGCACTTGTTGTTGTAGGTGATAATAATGGTAAAGTTGGATTTGGTTTTGGTAAAGCAAAGGAAGTTCCTGATGCTATTCAAAAAGCTTTAAATCAAGCAAAAAAAACTATGATATCAGTAAATCTTAGAAGAACAGGTGAACATGGACAAAATGTTACAATACCTCATGAAATAGAAGTTAAATATAAAGCTTCAAAAATTTTATTAAAACCTGCAGCACCTGGTACAGGAGTAATTGCTTCAGGGCCTGTGAGAGCAGTAGTAGAAGCTTGTGGTATTAATAATATACTTGCTAAATCTTTAGGTTCAAATAATCCTGTTAATATAGTTAAAGCTACTATTAAAGCACTTTCTATGCTTATGGATGAAAAAAGTACTTCTAAAAGAAGAGGAATACCTATAAAAGAATTATTCAAATAAAAGAGTATAGTTGAAATAACAAAATTAAATTTTAATTTGGGGACTGAATATGAAGAGTAAAAAAGTTAAAATTAAATTAATTAAATCACCAATAGGTTATAATAAAAAAATTAGAGATACAGTTAAAGCTTTAGGTTTAAAAAGACCTGGAAATATTGTAGAAAAAGAGTTAACACCTCAGATTGAAGGTATGATTAAAAAAATTAATTTTATGTTAAATATTGAACAGGAGTAAAATATGAGTATTAAATTGATTAAACCAGCTGGGGCCACTCATAAAAAAAAGAGAATTGGATGTGGTAATGGATCTGGTCATGGAGGTACTTCAACAAAAGGACATAAAGGAGCTCAAGCTAGAAAAGGTTATAGTAGAAAGATAGGTTTTGAAGGTGGACAATTACCTCTTATTAGAAGAATTCCTAAAAGAGGTTTTAAGAATGGTCTTTTTAAAAAAGAATACCAATTAGTTGATCTAGAAATTTTAAATAATTTTGAAAAAGATTCCAATGTTTCAGTAAATGAATTGTATACTAAAGGTTTTATAGACTCCCTTGATTTACCTATAAAAATTTTAAATAATGGTAGATTAAATAACCCAGTTAATATAATATTAAGAAGAATCCAGAAAAATAAAAAGTATTTTCCATTTGATAAGATTTCAAAAGGTGCAAAAGAATTATTAGAGAAAATAGGTGGGAAAATTAATTATCAGTAATATATTAAACATTTGAATAATATATTTTTTTAATTTGAATAAATAAAGAAATGAAAAAAATAATATTATAATAAATTAGAAATAACGAAGGGAATAATATGGCAAAAACATATAATTCTTCACCATTCATTAATATTTTTAGAATTCCAGATTTGAGAAAAAAGGTTTTAATAACTTTTTTTATACTATTTATATATAGATTAGGTTCGTATATTCCAGTTCCTGGAATTGATATTAATGTTTTAAAAACAACATTTGCTACTGCTGCAGGAAGTGGTTTGTTAGATTATATTGATCTTTTTACTGGTGGTGGGTTAAGAAATTTTACTATTTTTGCTTTGAGTATAATGCCTTACATTACAGCTGAAATTATTTTGCAATTATTGATAGCAATTATTCCAGCTCTCGAAAGACTAGTAAAAGAAGGGGGAGAAGCTGGAAGGAAAAAAGTTCAACTTTATGCAAGAGTAGGAACAATATTTATATGTGCTATACAAGCTTTTACGCTTACAAAATTTATTATTAGCCAATCTGCAAGAGTTGAAGATTTAATATTAGTTAATACTAATTTCTTTTATTTAATATCTATAGTAACTATTACAACTGGTACAATGTTTTTAATATGGTTAGGAGATAAAATAAATGACTATGGTATTGGTAATGGTATTTCTTTGATCATTTTTGCAGGTATTGTTGCTAGATTCCCTGCAGCTATTTATGAACTTTATAAAAAAGTTAGATATGAAGGTTCCAATTTAGTTATGCTTCTTATTGTATTTTTAATGCTAATCCTTGTAATAGTTTTAGTTATTTATGAACAACAGGGCCAAAGAAGAATTCCATTGCAAAATGCAAAAAGAATAATTGGTAGAAAAGTTATGCAAGCTCAAAATACATATATTCCTTTAAAATTAAATCCATCAGGGGTTATTCCTATAATATTTGCATCTACATTTTTAATATTTCCATCTCAATTGATGCAGATGTTGGGTTCCAGATCAAAATTTTTAACTAAAATTGTGTATTTTATATCCCCGGGGACAATCTCTTACCTAATAATATATTCTTTACTTGTAGTATTTTTTGCTTATTTTTATACACAGGTTATATTAAATCCAGTTGAAATAGCTGAAAATCTTAAGAAATCTGGAGGTTATATACCAGGAATTAGGCCAGGAAAGAATACTGAAGATTATCTTAATAATGTTATTACTAGGATTATTTTACCAGGATCAATTTTTTTAGCTTTTATTGCTATATTACCAAATATAGCCAATGAGATGTTTAACTTACCGACAACTTTTGCCTATTTAATGGGTGGTACTTCTTTGTTAATCGTTGTTGGAGTGTCTCTTGATACTATTAATCAAATTGAGTCACAATTAATTATGCATCATTATGATGGTTTTTTAAGTAAAGGTAGAATTAGAGGAAGAAGATAAAATATGTTTTTCTTGTGTCTGTATGGTATGCCTGGTTCAGGTAAAGGAAGTCAGGCAAAAATTATATCTAAAAAATTAAATCTACTTCATATTTCTACAGGTGATATAATAAGAGATATAATTAAAGAAAAGAAAAAAGGGTATGAGAAATTAGAGGAATTTATTATTTCTGGGAAATTAGTTCCTGATGAAATTGTTACATCAATATTAATAGATTATATAAACGATTTTTTTATTAATAAAAATGGAATATTATTTGATGGATATCCTAGAAATATTAAACAATTTGAACTTCTTGAAAAATTTATTAATGAAAAATATAATGAAAAATTAATAAATATTTTTATAAAGACTGATGAGGAAGTTGTAAAAAAAAGAGTATTAGGAAGAAGAGTTTGTGGTATTTGTAGTAAGATATTTAATATTTATAATGATGGAGAACTTAAAAACTGCAATGAATGTGGTGGAGAATTAATAATAAGGAAAGATGATTCAGAAGAAGTATTTTATAAGAGAATGAGTGAATATAATAATTTTACAAAACCTTTAGTTGAATTTTTAGAAAATAAGGGTAATCTATTAACCGTTGATGGTAATTTTAAAACGATAGATGAACTATCTAAAGATTTAATTGATTATTTAATGAAAAAAAATAGTTATGAATAAAGAGGTTTAACTTTTATGGCTAAAGAGGAAACCATATTAATGGATGGTGAGATAGTAGAAGTACTTCCAAATACATTATTTAAAGTTAAATTAAAAAATGGGCATATCATATTAGGCCATCCTGCTGGTAAGCTTAGAATGTTTAATATAAGATTGTTTGCAGGAGATAAAGTAAAAGTTGAGCTTTCACCTTATGATTTAAATAAAGGAAGAATAATATATAGATTAAAATGATATTAAATGATTTAAAAAAAAATTAATTTTTAATAGGAGAGATAAGATGAAAGTAAGAGCTTCAGTAAAAAAGATTTGTAATAAATGTAAAATAATTGTTAGAAAAGGGAAAATAAGAGTAATTTGCGAAAATCCAAAACATAAACAGAGACAAGGTTAAAGGAGGAATTAAATGGCAAGAATCGCTGGTGTAGAATTACCTAATAAAAAAATTGAAATTGCTTTAACTTATATATTTGGAATAGGAAGAAGTAGAGCTAAAATGATTATTAATCAGACAGGAATAGATCCTTCTAAGAGAGCTAATGAATTAACTGATGAAGAAGTTAATAAAATAAGAAAAATTATTGACTCAAGTTTCAAAGTAGAGGGAGATCTTAGAACAGAAATAGCTATGAATATAAAGAGATTGAAGGATATTGGGTGTTACAGAGGATTAAGACATATTGTAGGTCTTCCTGTAAGAGGTCAAAGAACAAGAACTAATGCTAGGACAAGAAAAGGGCCAAGAGGTAGCTTATTAAAGAAAAACAAAAAAACACAAGCAACAACCGGTAAATAAATTATCTAATTGAAATATTTTTATTTTAATTTTATGGATTTTATTAAAATATTTTATAAAAAAAGGGGAATATAAATGGCAAAAGCAACATCTAAAACTAAGAAAAAAACAAAAAAAGCAATATCAAGTGGTAAAGCCTATATAAATTGTACTTTCAATAATACTATAATTACATTTACTGATCCACAAGGGAATGTTGTTGGCTGGTCATCTTCAGGAGCGAATGGATTTAGAGGAGCTAAAAAATCTACACCTTTTGCTGCTCAACAAGTTGTTGAAACTGCATATAATAATATTAAAGATGTTGGATTGAGAGAAGTTGATGTAATTGTAAAGGGTCCTGGTATGGGTAGGGAAGCTGCTATAAGAACTTTAGCTTCTATGGGTTTAAAGATTAAAAGCATTATAGATGAAACTCCAATTCCTCACAATGGTTGTAGACCTAGAAAAAAGAGAAGAATGTAGAAAATAAAATTTTAATTATATCAGCATGGAAAATTTTGGAGGTAAATTAAAATGAGTAGATATAATGAGCAAAAATGTAGAATGTGTAGAAGAGAAGGAGTAAAATTGTTTCTAAAAGGTGAGAGATGTCATTCTGATAAATGCCCTATAGTTAGAAAGAAATTAATTAAATCAAAAAATTTAAAGTTATCTAACTATGGAAGACAATTAAGAGAAAAGCAAAAAATGAAAAGATATTATGGACTTAAAGAAGCACAGTTTAGAAATTATTTTTATAAAGCATTTAAAATGAAAGGAATAACTGGAAATAATCTTCTAAAACTTTTAGAGATGAGGTTTGATAATATAATATATAGATTAAGATTAGCTAAATCAAGGGCACAAGCAAGACAATTTATTAACCATGGAATGTTTAAATTAAATGGAGATGTTATTGATATCCCATCTTATATAGTAAAACCAAATACTATTATTGAATTGTCTGACAAAGGAATCAAAAATGAGTTATTAAAAATGATAATTGAAGAAAATGAAAATTCAACTCCAGAAGTAGAATGGTTAAGTTTTGATTATAAAAATAAAAAAGGACAGGTTTTAAGAGAACCAACGAGAGAAGATGTAACTATGAGCTTTAATGAACAATTAGTTGTTGAGTTTTATTCAAAATAATTATTTATATGTTATCCAAAATATTTTTTAGTTAAGTATTAATTTATAATATTATTAAATATTTAAAATAAATATTTATTTTGATTTTTATTAAATTAAGAATCAAATATAAAATTATTAGAGGTAAATAAAAATATGGATAAAAATATACTAAAAGATTTAAAAATCCCTAAAAATATAATATTTAATAAAAATATAGAAAATCAATTTTATGGGGTATTTGAAGTTAAACCTCTTGAAAAAGGATTTGGTGTAACTTTAGGAAATTCATTAAGAAGGGTAATGTATTCTGTTTTAAGAGGTTGGGCAATAATAAGTATAAAGATCGAATATGATGATAAGGAAGGAAATAGAAAATATGTAGCTTCTGAATTTGATAATATACCATTTTTACTTGAGGATACTATTGATTTTATTTTGAATATTAAAAAATTAAGAATTAAAATTAATTCTGACGAATTAATTAAGACTTTTAAAGCTACATTCCAAGGACCGACTGAAATAAAAGGTAAAGATTTTGAGGTTGCTCAAAATATTGAAATAGTTAATAAAGATTTATATGTAGGAACAATATCAGATAAAGGTAAAATATATTTAGAATTTACTGTTGAAAATAATAGGGGATTTATTCCAGCAGAAAAAAGAGATGAACTTTTAGGAATAATAGGAACTATTCCTGTAGATGCTATTTTTTCCCCTATAAAAAATGTTAAGTATGAAATTGAACCATTTAGAGTAGGAAATGTAACTGATTACGAGAAATTAACGATTTATGTAGAAACAGATGGTACTATAACTCCAGAAGATGCAATAAAAAATGCAGCATATACTTTAATTAAATACTATTCTTTATTCTGCGAAAACATTATAGAAGAAGGTATTTCAAATTTGATCGAAGAAGAAAATAAAGAAGACAAATCAAAAAACAAAGATGAAAATTTATTGAATATACTCAATAAATCTTTGGATACACTTGAATTTACTGAAAGAGTAAAAAATTGTTTTAAAGGAGCAGGAATTAATACTTTTAGAGATTTATTGATGAAAACTGAAGCAGATTTGAGTAATTTGAGAAATTTTGGCAAAAAGTCCCTTGATGAAGTTAAAGAAAAACTTGAGTCAATGGGATTAAAGCTTGGAATGAAAAATATAATAGAAAAATTAGAAGGAAAGAAATAATATTAACTGGAGAGGATAATTATGAGACATTTAGTTAATAAAGGAAGGAAGTTTAATAAAACAGCAGCTCATAGAAAAGCTATGTTTAAAAATATGCTTGTTTCTTTTATAAAAGAAGAAAAGATAACTACTACAGTTGAAAAAGCTAAAGATTTTAGGAGTATTGTTGAAAAGATAATTACTAGAGCTAAAGAAGATTCTATTCATAATAGAAGAATGGTAAGAAGATTTGTTGAAGATAAAAATGCTTTAATAAAATTATTTAAAATTATTGCCCCAAGATATAAAAATAGGAATGGTGGTTATACAAGAATAATAAAATTAGGCTACAGAAAAGGCGATAATGCTCCACTTTCGATAATTGAATTAGTTGAATCAAATGAAGTTAAAAATAAATAGCAAAAATCCTTTGTGGATTTTTGCTTTTTTTTTATTTTATATAATATATTTTGGAATAAATCTATCTTTTAAAAATATAATTTTAATTGATCTTCTTATTACATTATTTCTGGTAATGATCTATGTTTTATTGAGAATAAAAAAAAGATACCTTTTTTTTTCTTTTTATTTTATATTTTCATTAATATTTATAAAATTAATATTTTTTATAATTAAGTTTAATATAAAAGAATATAAAGAAAGCTTATTTATTAAAAGTAAATTATTGTTTTTATTAAATGATCTTTATTATTATATTAATTTTAATTTAATTGTTTTGTTTTTTAATTGTTTTATATTTTCATTTATTTTTTCAAATATTATAATTGATTTTATT